>NZ_AQPH01000001.1 GCF_000442515.1 Magnetospirillum fulvum MGU-K5
AGCCTGCCCGCGCGGGTCAGGGACTGGGCTGCCCGCTATCCCGATCATCCCGCACTGGTGACCGGGGCCGGAACGGTCGGTTATGCCGCGCTTGAGGCCCGCGCCCTCCATCTGGCTGATGCCCTGCGCCGTCACGGGGCAAGGCGGGGGCGGCCGGTCGGGGTGCTGACCCATCGCTCTGCGCGTCTGCCCGAAATCGTGTTGGCGATCTGGAATGCGGGCGCGGTCTATCTACCACTGTCCGCCGATCTGCCGCCCGAGCGGCTGGCCTTTATCGCCCAGGATGCCGGGCTGGGGCTGATCGTTGCGCTGGACGGACTGGTGCCGCCCGCCGGTCTTGACAATCTGCCCCTGCTGCGCCCGGAAAACCTGCCCAAAATCGCGCCGGTAGCGCGTCGGGCGGCGGCGGGGCCAGACGGGGACGATCCCGCCTATATCATCTATACCTCGGGCTCGACCGGCCAGCCCAAGGGAGTCGTTCTCACCCATCACGGGCTTAACAATCTGGGCGAGGCGCTGGCCGCCGCGTTGGAGATAACCGCTGAGGACCGGGTGTTGCAGATGGCTTCGCCCGCCTTCGATGCCTGGATTTCCGATCTGGCGATGGCCTGGGCGGCGGGGGCGGCGCTGGTTCCGGTCCGGCGCGACGAGATCGACGATATCGCCGGGATGGCGGCGACGATGACCCGGCTGGGCTTGTCGGTGGCGACGATGCCGCCGTCCTATCTGCGCCTGTTCGGACAGGCCGATTTCCCCGGCCTTCGGGTTCTGATGACGGTAGGCGAGCCGCCGATCCCCGCCGATGCCCGCCATTACGCCGCCCGGCTGCGCTATATCAACGGCTATGGCCCGACCGAGACCACCGCCGCCGCCGCGATCGGGCGCGTGTCGCCCGAGGCACGGCGGCTGACCGCCGGGGTTCCCCTTGCCAACACCAGCATCCATTTGCTCGATCCGGACGGACGGCCGGTTCCCCCCGGCGCAATCGGAGAGGTCTGGCTGGGCGGTGCCGGGCTGGCGGCGGGGTATCTCAACCGCCCCGATTTGACCGAGGCCGCCTTTGTCACCCGGCCCGAGGGACGATTCTATCGTAGCGGCGATCTTGGCCAATGGAGCGGCGAGGGCGAGCTGGTGATCCTCGGTCGGGCCGACAGCCAGGTCAAATTGCGCGGGCAGCGGGTCGAACTGGGCGAGATTGAGCGACGGCTCGACGCCCACCCCTTGGTGCGCCACAGCGTTGTCCTGGTCGAAACGACCGAGCCGGGCGGGCAAAGTCTGTGGGCATTCGTCCGGTTGGAAGATGGCGCGGCCCCGCCCGCCGCCGCCGATTGGCAGGATCATTTGTCGGCGGTTCTGCCGTCTTACATGGTGCCCTCGGCGGTCTTTGTCGTGCCCGATATTCCGCTGACGGTTTCGGGCAAGATCGACCGTGCCGCGCTGCTGGCGCAGGTGACCGACGCGGGCGGCGCTGACAAGGACAGCCCGTTGCAGGACGAGATGGAGCGCCGGATCGCCGCCGTCTGGGCCGAGCATCTGGGCCGCGCCAGCATCGGCCGCGACGACGATTTCTTTGAATTGGGCGGCGACAGTTTGCGGGCGATTGCCGTCGTCAACCAGTTACGGCGCAGCGTTCAATGCGCGATCAACGATCTGTACGAGCATCCCCGGCTGGCCGATTTCGCTAAACGCTGCCGCCCCAGGCCCGAGCATCTCCGCAGCCTGCTGCGCGACGCGGCGGCGGATTGGCGGGCCTATCAACGCAATCTTGACGCCTATGACGCCGAGCGCGACGCGATTCTGGCCGAAGCGGAACGGGCCTATGCCGCCCGCACCCAAGCCTGCCTGAGCGGGGAGGCTGGCGTGCGGGGCAGTTATGGCGAAGTTCTTCTGACCGGGGCGACCGGCTATCTCGGCATCTATCTGCTGCGCGCTTTGCTGGCCGAGCCCGAGCGGCGGGTTACCGTGCTGGTTCGGGGAGCTGACGATAATGCGGCCCGGACCCGTCTTGGCGGGCTGCTCCGCCACTATTTCGGGGCAAAGACGGGGGCGGCGCTGGAGGCCGATCCTCGCCTCACCATCCTGGCGGGCGATCTGCGCCAAGGCGATCTCGGCCTGTCGCCGGAGGAGCGCGACCGTCTGACGAAGCGGCTTGGGGCGATCTTCCATTGCGCCGCCAATGTGAAGCATTTCGGGCCGTACAGCGCTTTCGCCGCCGACAATGTCGCCGCCACCGCCAAGATGATCGCGCTGGCCGAGGCGGCCTCGGCCGATTTTCACTTCGTCTCGACCCTGTCGGTCTGCGGCAAGGCCCCCGATCACGGCTTCCGGCTGTTCACCGAAGATGACCCGGTTCCCGAGACGTTGGACGAGAATTACTACACCCGCAGCAAGCAGGAGGCCGAACGGCTGGTCGTCGCGGCGAGAGAGCGGCTGGCCAATGCCGCAATTCATCGGGTCGGCAATGTCGTCTTCGCCGCCGACGGCGGGCCGCTTCAGGCCAACATCGGCGAAAACGCCTTCTTCCGCCAAGTGAGCGCCTTCCTCCGCCTCGGTGCGGTCCCCGCCGAATCTCATGTCTGGCTGTGCCATGTCGATTGCGTGGCACGCGCGATCGTGCTGTTGGCCGAACGATCCGGACGCCCCCACCTTACCCACCATATCGAAAATTCCGAGCGGCTGACCCTGGCCGACCTGATGCCCGAGCTTCACGCCTGCGATTTCGGCGGGTTCCTCGAAAGGCTGGATCGGGCGATCGACGCCCCGGCCCTGGCAGCGGTGCTGGCCGAGACGATGGAGACTTTCGGCCTGTTCCGTGGACTCTCCCCCCAATCCCGCGCCCGGCGGCTCGAGATCGTGTCAAGCCGGACGCAAACGAGGCTGTCGCAACTGGGGTTCGCGTGGCCTGCGGTTCCGCCTGAGGGATGGGCGGACGTCCTGCGCCGGGCGGCGGACGCGTTTAAATAGAGGGATTTACCCCCCGGACGCCAAACATCGACCGACGGCCGCACGTCAGGTGCGATCGATCGCGACAGAAGATGTTGGCTTGGGGAAATGGTGGGCGGTGACGGGTTCGAACCGCCGACATCCTGCGTGTAAAGCAGGCGCTCTTCCAGCTGAGCTAACCGCCCAAAGGCCGGTCCCGGGGGGACCGGCAAAACGGCACTGGGGGTTTTATTGGATCGCGTCCTTCAGACCCTTGCCCGCCTTGAACTTCGGCAGCTTCGAAGCCGGAATCGGAATCTTGTCGCCGGTGCGGGGGTTACGCCCCTCCGTCGCCGCGCGCTCGGTAACCGCGAAAGTTCCGAAACCAACCAGCCGGACTTCGTCGCCTTCCTTCAGAGCATTGGTGATGGCCTGAAAAACGGCATCGACGGCGGTGGCCGCATCGGTCTTGGTCAGGCCGGTCGATTCGGCCACGGCCGCCACCAGATCGTTCTTGTTCGACAAGGTTGCCCCCATGAATTTACAGAAAAAAACGGCCACACAGACCGCCCTATGGACAGGATGCGGCAGTGTAATTCACGCTCTTTGAGAGCGTCAACCCGCAATGCAGCAATGGCGAACCCAAGACGATACGATCTGTCTCCCGCCGGACAGGATTGACGGGAGACAGATCAGTCGCTTAATGGGTCAGCACACCACCCACGGCGGCACTGTCGGCTTCGGCGGCAACCTTGGCCGGAGTCTCGCCCTCGGTCTCGTCCCATTCGATTGCCGCAGGCATCCGCACCAAGGCGTGCTTCAACACTTCGTCGGCAGTGGCGACGGGCAGAATGGTCATCCCTTTTTTGACATTGTCGGGGATCTCGGCGAGATCCTTTTCATTGTCCTTGGGGATCAGCACCGTCTTGATGCCGCCACGCAACGCCGCCAACAGCTTTTCTTTGAGACCGCCGATCGGCAGAACCCGCCCGCGCAGGGTGATTTCGCCGGTCATCGCGACGTCGCGGCGAACCGCGATGCCGGTCAGAACCGAAACGATCGCGGTGCACATCGCGACACCGGCCGAGGGGCCGTCTTTCGGCGTGGCGCCTTCGGGAACGTGGACGTGGATGTCACGCTTCTCGAACGCGGTCGGCTTGATGCCCAGGCTGACCGAGCGCGACCGGACGTAGGAACGGGCGGCCTGCACCGATTCCTGCATCACATCGCCCAGCTTGCCGGTGTGGGCAAAGGTGCCCTTGCCCGGCATGCTGACCGCCTCGATCGTCAGCAATTCGCCGCCGACTTCGGTCCAGGCCAGTCCGGTGACGACGCCGACCAGATCGGTGTCCTCGACCTCGCCGAAATGATAGCGGCGGATGCCGGCATATTTTTCGAGGTTGCGAGGGGTGATCGCGACCTTTTCCTTACCCTTCGAGACGATCTCCTTTACCGCCTTGCGGGCGAGGTTGGCCAGCTCGCGCTCCATGTTACGGACGCCTGCTTCCCGCGTGTAATAGCGGACGATATGGCGCAACGATTCGTCGCTGATCGAGAATTCGCCGGACCGCAGACCCGCCGCCTTGATCACCTTGCCGAGCAGATGGCGCTTGGCGATTTCGACCTTCTCGTCCTCGGTATAGCCCGAGAGACGAATGATCTCCATCCGGTCCAGCAACGGCTGCGGCATCCGCATCGTGTTGGCGGTGGTGACGAACATCACGTCGGACAGGTCGTAATCGACCTCGAGGTAATGATCGTTGAAGCTGGCATTCTGTTCGGGATCAAGCACTTCGAGCAGGGCCGAGGCGGGATCGCCGCGCCAATCCGCGCCCAGCTTGTCGATCTCGTCGAGCAGGAACAGCGGGTTGGACGACTTCGCCTTCTTCATCCCCTGGATGATCTTGCCCGGCATCGAGCCGATATAGGTGCGGCGGTGACCGCGCACTTCGGCCTCGTCACGCACGCCGCCCAGGCTCATCCGGACGAAATTGCGGCCGGTGGCGTGAGCGATCGACTTGCCGAGCGAAGTTTTGCCGACACCCGGCGGGCCAACTAGGCACAGAATCGGGCCTCGGACCTTGTCGGTGCGAATCTGCACGGCAAGATATTCGAGGATGCGTTCCTTGACCTTTTCGAGGCCGTAATGATCGGCGTTGAGCACCTTTTCCGCCAGCGCAACGTCCTTCTTGACCTTGCTGCGCTTCTTCCACGGAATCGTCAGCATCCAGTCGAGATAATTGCGCACGACGGTGGCCTCGGCCGACATCGGGCTCATCGACTTCAGCTTCTTCAACTCGGCCAGCGCCTTTTCGCGCGCCTCGGTGGTCAGCTTGGTCTTGGCGATCCGCTCCTCGATTTCGGCGATTTCATCCTTGCCGTCCTCGGTCTCGCCCAGTTCCTTCTGGATCGCCTTCAGCTGCTCGTTGAGGTAGTACTCGCGCTGAGTCTTCTCCATCTGCCGCTTAACGCGGTTGCGGATTTTCTTTTCCACCTGAAGGACGCCGATTTCGCCCTCCATGTAGGAATAGACCCGCTCCAGCCGTTCGGAGACGACTTCGATCTCGAGCAATTCCTGCTTGTCGGCGATCTTGAGCGCGAGGTGCGAGGCGACGGTATCGGCCAGCTTGGCCGCGTCCTCAATCTGATTGATCGAGACCAGCACCTCGGGCGGAATCTTTTTGTTCAGTTTGATGTATTGCTCGAACTGCGCGACCACCGAGCGGGACAGCGCTTCCAGTTCCTGCTGGTTGCCGGTCCGCTCGCCGATCGATTCGGCGCGCGCCTGGAAGAAGGCTTCGTTCTCGGTAAAGCCGGTGATCCGGGCGCGCCGCCCGCCTTCGACCAGAACCTTGACGGTTCCATCGGGCAGCTTCAGCAATTGCAGAACCGTCGAGACGGTTCCGACAGTATAGATGTCGTCGGTGGTGGGATCGTCCTGGGCGGCGTTCTTTTGCGCCACCAGCAGGATTTGCTTGTCCTCGCGCATCACGTCTTCCAGGGCGCGGACCGATTTGTCGCGGCCGACGAACAGGGGGACGATCATGTGCGGGAAGACGACGATGTCCCGGAGCGGAAGAACCGGGAAGATGTCGTCATGGGGGGCTTCGACCATTCTGCCTCGTAAGGTCTGCGGCTCCGACCATCGCGGAGCCGACGGGGGCGATGTGACTACCTATGACGAAAGATTGTAATGAGGAAGGCTCTCGTCAAGGGGCGGTGGACACGGGCGGCGCTGTGACCGCCGCGACGGGAAGGAGCGACTGCGCTCCTTCCGCCACCGGATCGGCCTTAAGCGGAGGTACCGATATCCTCGCGCCGTTCGGAATAAATGTAGAGGGGCTGGGCGCGACCCTCGACCACTTCCTTGTTGACCACCACTTCGTCGACTGCCTCGAGGCCGGGCAGGTCGAACATGGTGTCGAGCAGGATGCTTTCCATGATCGACCGCAGACCGCGCGCGCCGGTCTTGCGCTGGATCGCCTTTTCCGAAATCGAGCGCAGCGCATCCTCGTTGAAGGACAGGCGGACGTCTTCCATTTCGAAAAGGCGCTGGTACTGCTTGACCAAGGCGTTCTTCGGCTTGGACAAGATTTCGATCAGGGCGCTGACATCGAGATCTTCCAGCGTCGCCAGAACCGGCAGACGGCCGACGAATTCGGGGATCAGGCCGAACTTCAGCAGATCCTCGGGCTCGACCTCACGCAGGATTTCGCCGGTACGGCGCTCGTCCGGACCGCGGACCTCGGCACCGAAGCCGATCGAGGTTCCCTTGCCCCGGCTGCCGATGATCTTTTCCAGACCAGCGAAGGCGCCACCGCAGATGAACAGGATATTGGTGGTATCGACCTGAAGGAATTCCTGCTGCGGATGCTTGCGCCCACCCTGGGGCGGCACCGACGCGACAGTCCCTTCCATGATCTTCAGCAGGGCCTGCTGCACACCTTCGCCCGAAACATCGCGGGTGATCGACGGATTGTCAGACTTGCGGCTGATCTTGTCGACCTCGTCGATATAGACGATACCGCGCTGGGCGCGCTCGACATTGTATTCCGCCGCCTGCAACAGCTTCAGGATGATGTTCTCGACATCCTCACCGACATAACCGGCTTCGGTCAGGGTGGTGGCGTCGGCCATCGTGAACGGTACATCAAGGATGCGGGCCAGGGTCTGCGCCAGCAACGTCTTGCCGCAACCGGTCGGGCCGATCAGCAGGATGTTGGACTTGGCGAGTTCGACCTCGTTGCTTTTGGCACCGTGCTGCAATCGCTTGTAGTGATTGTGAACGGCGACGGACAACACTTTTTTAGCGTGGTCCTGGCCGATGACATAGTCATCAAGGACGGCACGAATATCTTTCGGCGTTGGGACGCCGTCGCTGGAGCGGACCAGATGGGTCTTATGCTCTTCGCGAATGATGTCCATGCACAGCTCGACGCATTCATCGCAGATGAAAACGGTCGGCCCGGCGATCAGCTTTCTCACTTCATGCTGGCTTTTGCCGCAGAAAGAGCAATACAGAGTGCTTTTTGATTCGCCGCTGGTGGACTTGGTCATCGAAGCTCCATTGGGTCTACCCCCCACATCCGCTTAACGTATGTTAGCCGCAGCTGACCCGACCAGACAATGACAATAATCTGTCTTTTCCCCAATAGATGGGGGGACGGGTCGCTGCGACCGCGCGAGGGGAGGGGTGGGATCAGGTGGAGGCGCCGTCTCCCTCGGGTACAGAGCGCTTGTTGACGACCTCGTCGATCAAGCCAAATTCGCGGGCTTCATCGGCGGTCATGAACTTGTCGCGCTCCATAACCCGCTCGATCACCTCCAAAGGCTGGGCGGTGTGCTCAACGTAGATATTGTTAAGCCGAGCGCGGAGCGCAAGGATCTCACGGGCCTGAATTTCAATATCGGTCGCCTGCCCCTGGGCGCCGCCCGAGGGCTGATGGACCATGATCCGGGAATTGGGCAGCGAATAGCGCTTGCCCTTGGCACCCGCCGTCAGCAGCAGCGAGCCCATCGAGGCCGCCTGACCGATACACACGGTCGACACTGCCGGCCGGATATATTGCATGGTGTCGTAGATCGCCAGGCCCGAGGTGACGACCCCGCCCGGCGAGTTGATGTAGAAAGCGATGTCCTTGGTCGGATTTTCCGATTCCAGGAACAGCAACTGCGCGCAGATCAGGCAAGCGACGTCGTCATGGACCTGACCGGTCAGGAAAACGATGCGTTCCTTCAAAAGACGGGAATAGATGTCATAGGAACGTTCGCCGCGATTGGTCTGTTCGACCACCATGGGCACCAGCGTATTCATGTAGAGGTCGATAGGGTCTCTCTCGCGCATGGTCCATCCTTCTGCGGTTCGCGACCCGGCCGGAGAAGGTCCGGCCGGAGCTTTCTGGGGCGGGAGGCGGCCGGACCGTTTCCGATCCGACCGCACGCCTTATTATTCCGCCGACTTCTTGCGGGGTGCACGCTTTTTCGGCTTGGGGCTTTCCTCGCCCTCGCCGGACTCGGCCTGCTCGGCCTCGTCAGCCGCAAGTCCCTCGGCCTCGGCATGTTCGCGACGAAGATCCTCGGCCGCGACTTCACGGTCGGTGACCGACGCCTTTTCGAGGATGAAGTCGACGACCTTTTCCTCATAGACCGGAGCGCGCAGCGATTCGATCGCGTCCTTGTTCTTCTGATAGTACTGAAGAACCAGATGCTCCTGGCCCGGATAGGCGCGGGCTTCGTTGAGGATGGCGCGGTTGATGTCGTCCTGGGTCACGGTGACTTCATTGACCCGGCCGACTTCGGCCAGCAACAGGCCGAGACGCACGCGGCGCTCGGACAGGGTGCGGTATTCGGCCTTCAACTCGTCGTCGGACTTGCCTTCGTCAGCCGGATCGACCTGACCAGCCTTGCGGCCTTCCTCAAGCTGCTTCCAGATCGCCTCGAACTCGGACTCGACCATCGAGACCGGAACCGGGAAATCGTGGCTGGCGGCCAGGGCGTCGAGCAGGGCGCGCTTGACCTTCAGACGCGACGCGTTGGTGAGGTCGCGGCCGACTTCGGCGCGGATCGCGTCCTTCAGGGCGTCGAGGCTTTCCATCCCGACGGCCTTGGCCAGCTCGTCATTGATCTCGGCGGGCTTGCTTGCCTGGACTTCATGGACGGTGATGTCGAAGGTGGCGGCCTGACCCGACAGCGATTCGTTGCCGTAGCCTTCGGGGAAGGTGATGTCGATCACCTTGGTATCGCCCGCCGACACGCCGATCAACTGGTCTTCGAAGCCGGGGATGAAGGTGTTCGAGCCGAGCTTCAGCGAATAACGCTCGGCCGCGCCGCCGGGGAAGGGCTCGCCGTTCAGCTTGCCGAGGAAGTCGATCACCACCACATCGCCGGAAGCGGCAGGGCGTTCGACCTTTTCCGCGGTGCCGTTGCGCTCGGAGATTCCGGCCAGAACGGTATCGATCTCGGAATCGGCGATGATCGCCTTGTCGCGCACCAGGCTGATGGTGGCGAAATCAACCAAGTTGATTTCCGGCATCACCTCAATGGCGAGGTCGAATTCAAGGTCGGTGCCCTCGGCGAACGAGGTGATTTCGACCTTGGGCTGGGCGGCCGGGCGCAGCCCGCTGCTTTCGACGGCCTTGCCGATGGCGTCGTTGACGGCAGCTTCCAGAATCTCGCCCAACACCGCCTGCGAGTATTTCTTGCGGACGATCGCCAGCGGCACCTTGCCCGGACGGAAGCCGGGGAGGCTGATGGTGCCGGCCAACTGGGTCAGCTTGTCCTGCATCCGCTGGTCGAGGTGGGAGGCGGGAACAACGACCTTGAAATCACGTCTTAGGCCGTCGGAATTGATCTCGGTTACCTGCATCAGTCTTTCGCCAATCGAGTCGAGTGGGTTGCATCCGGTGGCCCCGGCGCGGATCACGGGTCGCGACTGCCCGTCCGGCGAGCGCCCGTTGCGGAGCGATCAGGGGCACGCTGGTGCGGGCGAAGGGACTTGAACCCCCATGGCTTGCGCCGCTGGAACCTAAATCCAGTGTGTCTACCAGTTCCACCACGCCCGCATACGTTTTTATCCACCGCGCACGCACGATTCAGCCGCACGCGCGTGGGGCCGCCCCGTCGTGAACCAGTGTCTATACCATGTTCGTTCACATGGAAACAGGGAAAAGCCGGAGGGGGGCTCCCGCTCCCTTGGTCGGGGTGTGGCGGTGAATCGGACTTGACTTTCGGGCTTCGGCTGAACTACCCTATCTAGCGTTAAAGCCGTGTTGATCATCTATATATAGGATGATAACGCGGCTTTCTCCTGCGCCCGACTGTTGTGGGGGCGTGTTCACCGGGTTGTTTGTCCCCCCCTTCCGCCCTGTTCTGCCTAAGGAATCCGCTGATGTCCGGGTCCACGTTTCCCGCTGTATCGCCACGTTCGGTCGTCAAGCGCAACGGCCAGGACGTGCCGTTCGATCTCGACAAAATCCGCTCTGCGATCGAGCGTGCCGGCAAGGCGACCGGCGAATTCGATCCGACCGAGGCCTATCTGCTGACGATCCAGGCGGCCAAGGTGATCGAGCATCGCTTTGTCGATCAGCCGCCGCATATCGAACAACTTCAAGATGTGGTCGAGCAGGTGCTGATCTCGGCCAACCATTTCGCCACCGCGCGCGCCTATATCGTTTACCGCGAGCAGCGGGCACGACTGCGCAAGGACAAGAAGACCGTCGTCGACGTCGAATCCTCGATCAACGAGTATCTCGACCGCGCCGATTGGCGGGTCAATGCCAACGCCAATCAGGGCTACTCGCTGGGTGGTCTGATCCTCAACGTCTCGGGCAAGGTGGTCGCCAATTACTGGCTGTCGCACGTTTATCCGCCCGAGATCGGCACCGCGCACCGCGATGGCGATATTCATATCCATGATCTCGACATGCTGGCGGGCTATTGCGCCGGATGGTCGCTGCGGACCCTGCTGACCGAGGGATTGAACGGCGTTCCCGGCAAGGTCGAGGCCGGTCCGCCCAAGCATATGTCAAGTGCGGTCGGTCAGATCGTCAACTTCCTCGGCACCCTTCAGAACGAATGGGCCGGAGCCCAGGCGTTCAGCTCGTTCGACACCTATATGGCCGCGTTCATCCGCGCCGATTCGTTGTCTTATGACGAGGTGCGCCAGTCGATCCAGGAACTGGTCTACAACCTCAACGTTCCCTCGCGGTGGGGGACGCAGACTCCGTTCACCAACCTGACCTTCGATTGGACCTGCCCCGAGGATCTGAAGGATCAGGCTCCGGTGATCGCCGGGCGGGAGATGCCGTTCACCTATGGCGATCTCCAGGCCGAAATGGACATGATCAACCGCGCCTATATGGAGGTGATGACCAAGGGCGACGCGTTGGGCCGGGTGTTCACCTTCCCGATCCCGACCTACAACATCACCCCCGACTTCCCCTGGGAATCCGAGAATGCCGGTCGTCTGTTCGAGATGACCGCGAAATACGGGTTGCCGTATTTCCAGAACTTCCTGAATTCCGAGTTGAAGCCGCACATGATCCGCTCGATGTGCTGCCGTCTCCAGCTTGACCTGACCGAGCTGCTGAAGCGCGGCAACGGCCTGTTCGGCAGCGCCGAGCAGACCGGATCGGTCGGTGTGGTGACGATCAATTGCGCCCGGCTGGGCTTTACCTATCGCGGCGACGAAGAGGGGCTGTTCGCCCGCCTCGACCGGCTGCTCGACATCGCCCGCAACAGCCTCGAGATCAAGCGCAAGGTGATCCAGCGCCACATGGATGAAGGGCTGTTCCCCTATACGCGGCGCTATCTCGGCACGCTGCGAAACCATTTTTCGACGATCGGCGTCAACGGCATCAACGAGTTGATCCGCAACTTTAGCGCCGACCACGAAGATATCACCACCCCCTGGGGCCATGCCTTCGCGGTGCGCTTCCTCGATCACGTTCGCGCCCGGATCGTCGCGATCCAGGAAGAAACCGGACACCTTTATAATCTGGAAGCGACCCCGGCCGAGGGCACCACCTATCGCTTCGCCCGCGAGGACCGCAAGCGCTATCCCGATATTCTCCAGGCCGGAACCCCGGACCAGCCCTATTACACCAATTCGAGCCAGCTTCCGGTCGGCTTTACCGACGATCCGTTCGAGGCGTTGGAGCGTCAGGACGAATTGCAGCGCAAATATACCGGCGGTACCGTCTTGCACCTTTATATGGGCGAGCGGATTTCCTCGGCTGAGGCGTGCAAGAAGCTGGTCCGTCGCGCGCTGGAAAACTTCCGGCTGCCCTACGTCACCGTCACCCCCACCTTCTCGATCTGCCCCAAGCACGGCTATATCGCCGGCGAGCATAAATTCTGCCCGAAATGCGATGCGGAACTGATTGCCCGCAAGCGGTCGTGCGTCTCTACCTCCTGACCTGAAAGGATTGGTCCGTGAATCACATTCCGTCCACTATCGCCCGCGACGCCGCCCTGGATCTGCGCGACGACGAGCGCCAGCCCTGCGAAATCTGGACCCGGGTGATGGGCTATCATCGCCCGCTCGCGTCGTTCAACAAAGGCAAGCAGGGCGAGTTCGCTGACCGCCTCTATTTCTCTGAAGCGCAGTGCGCCCTTGATTGATCTCCGCCTTGGCGGGCTGGCCCGGCTGTCGTCCTGCGACTGGCCGGGCGAGCTGGCGGCGACTCTGTTTTGCCAGGGTTGCCCCTGGCGCTGTCCCTATTGCCACAATACCCATCTGCTATGTGCGACCGCTCCGGCGGCACTGACTTGGGACGAGGCGGCGGCGTTTCTCGACACGCGGCGCGGTCTGCTGGACGGAGTCGTGTTCTCGGGCGGCGAGCCAACACTTCAAGCCGCGTTGCCCGAGGCGATCGCCGCCGTGCGGGCGATGGGGTTCAAGATCGGCCTGCACACCTCCGGTGCGTTTCCCGATCGGTTGGAGCGGGTGTTGCCGCTGGTCGATTGGGTCGGCTTCGACGTCAAGGCTCCCTTCGCCGATTATGACCGTCTGACCGGGGTGCCCGGCAGCGGCGAGAAGGCAAAAGACAGCCTGACCCGTTTGCTGGCGGCAGGGATTCCCCGCGATCTCCGCATTACCGCCGATCCCGCCTGGGCCGATCCCGAGGCGCTGGAGCGTTTGGGTGCGGATCTGGCGGCATTGGGAGCCGAATCGCCCCGGATTCAGCCCTACCGGCCGGGACGATGACACAGCCGGACCTGGAGCCAGATGGCTTCAGGTCCGGTTTGCGTCCAGATTCGGGGCTTAGGCCCGGATGCGGCCGAGGAAGGATTCAACCTTGCCGGTCAGCGAGTTGATATCCTCGGCCAGTTGTTCGGCGGCGTGCAGAACCTGAACCGCCTCGCCCCCGTTGCGCCGTGCCCCGTCATTGACCCCTGCAATCGAACTGGAGACCGTGGCGGTGCCGTTGGCGGCCTGCTGCACGCTGCGGGTGATCTCCTGGGTCGCGGCCGATTGTTCCTCGACCGCCGAAGCGATCTGCGACGAAATCGAGTTGATGGTATCGATCGTCTTCGCGACGTTGTTGATCGCCTCGACCGCTTCGCGGGTGGTGTTCTGAACCGCGTTGATCTGGCTGCTGATCTCTTCGGTCGCCCGTGCCGTCTGGTTGGCGAGTTGTTTGACCTCGCCTGCGACGACGGCGAATCCCTTGCCCGCATCACCGGCACGTGCCGCTTCGATTGTCGCGTTCAAGGCCAGCAAGTTGGTTTGCGAGGCGATATCGTTGATCAGGGTAACGACCTCGCCAATCCGGTTTGCCGCCTCGGTCAGATGGGCGATCGTGTTGCGGTTGTGATCGACCTGATCGACCGCTTCCTGGGAGACGCGCGCGGAATCCGCGACCTGACGGCTGATTTCGCGGATCGAGGCCGCCAGTTCTTCGCTGGCGGCGGCGACCGTCTGGACATTGCTTGAGGCCTCGCCCGCCGCTACCGCGACCAGATTGGCGCTTGACGAAACCTGATCCGCTGTCGAAGACATCGACTGCGCCGTTCCCCGCATCGCCCGGGCACCATCTCCGACCGACCGGACCACACCGGCGACCTCGGTCTCGAACCGCGTGGCGGTGTCGAGCAGCAGGCGTCGCTGTTCTGCCGTCGCTTGTTGCTCCATTTCGGCATTGCGGCGTTGCATCTCGGCCATCGCGACGGCATTGTCCTTGAAGACCTGGACCGCATGAGCCATCGCCCCGATTTCGTCGCCGCGATCACCCCCGGCGATCTCGATGTTGAGATCGCCCTTGGCCAACCGAGTCATGGACCCTGTCATCGCTTTGATCGGCTTGACGATGCCGTTGCCGATCAGCACCGCGATTGCTGCCGCCAGCAATAGAACGACGGTTCCGACGGCAAGAAGCTTGGTTCGGGTTGCTTTGGCTTCAGCCAGAACCGCGGATTCGGGGACCGCAATCAGGAAGCTCCACACCTCGGGGGCCTGACCGAAACGGATCGGGACCAGAACCGCCATCATCTCCTCACCCGCTGTGCCGGTCAGGGTGAAGTCGGCGGTCTTGCCGTTGCGTGCCGCCGCCAGAGCGGTCTTTACCGCGTCGGTCTCGACGGGTTTGCCCAGCAGTGCGGGATCGGGATTGGCCACCCATTGACCGTCGTGCGAGATCAGCGCGGCATAGCCGCTGCCCATCGGCTTGAGCGCGGCCACGTCGGCCTGCACCTGCTTCAACGCCAGATCGACCGTCGCAACTCCGACCGCCTTGGTCCCGACGAGAATCGGCGACGCGACCGTGATCATCAGGGTCTTTTGGCCGCTGATCTCATAAAAGAAGGGCGGGGTGACGGTGTCGCGCTTCTCGCGTAGCGGCGTGTTGTACCAGAATTCCTCGGCCGGATCGCCGGTCAGCGGGGCGATTTCGACGATTGGCGCCCCATCCTTGCGATAGGCGTAAACCAGATAGCGGCCACTGGCATCGCCCCAGGTCCCACCGGCATTTTCGGCGTCACGACCGTCGAAATTCGCATCGAATCCGACATAGATGCCGGTAAAGCCGGGATTGTGTTCAAGCTGGCGCAACAGATCGCCGCCAATGGCGGAGCGATCATAGCTTTTTGGATTCGTCCGGCCCATCCAAGAGGCATTGGTGCGGGCCGCAGTCTGGCCTTTCTCTACCATTTGACGGATCAGATTGGATTCGGCCAAGGCGGATTGGTGCATCAGCGCCGTCGCTCCGGTCTTGGCGTCGCCAAAAGACTGGATCGACGAAAACCCGACGATCAGGGAGAAACCGACGGCGATCACCAGAATGATTGGAACGAGAATCCTGATCCGGATCGAAATGCCGTGTTGGGTGTCTGGATTATTCACGGTCAGCCTCGCTCAAGATTTTTGTAAATGGAACCGCACCCCGAGTTTGGTTCGGTGGGCGATCCCATTTCCGGATTTTTGCAAACCAATCAGCTAGTTATTTAGATATGGTCTGCGTCCAATTCTTTAGTGATGTAGATTAAGCCAAAAGAGATAAAAAGTCGATTCCGGAACGGTCCGTGTACGGGGGAGGGGCAACCGTGGCGCGATGGTGACGTGGCGTCATCGTTGCGTTCGGTCGAACAAAATGGTTCCATCCGCGCCGTCCACCCACCGCTTTAGAATTGCGGGGTTGATGGGAGGGATGGAGAATTAGGGTGTTCTCCCGTGATGGTATTGTTTTCGGGTCTAGTGTTTGCGCCCGATTATACCGCGCCGGGGGGTGTGGTAGTATTGGCGACAAGGGGTTCATGGAGGGTTAGATGAAGACCAGACTATTCGTAACCCTGTGTTTCGCGGTTGGTATTGTTCTGGCTTGTCTGCCGATTCCGCTATTCGCCGCCGATCCGCCGGTATCCTTGCTGATGCAGGTGTCCGGCACCGTCGAGCACAGTCGGGACGGGGTTACCTGGAAGCCGGTGACCCGCAATAAATACCTGTTCGCGGGCGACATTATCCGTACCGGTGCCGACGGATCGGGCAAGCTGGTCGATCAGGCGACCAATACCGCTCAGACCATTTCCGCCAACAGCCAGATTGAGGTGGCCGGATCGGCCTTAAAGGCGGTGGCGGGCAAGCTGTCGGCTCCCGAGGCGGCCTCGGGCGATCTGGTCGCCGGTCTGGGCAACCGCTTCGCCGAGGCCCAGCGCTATACCACCGTTCGCCGCAGCGTCCAGAAAGACCCTCAGGCGATCAAATTGCGGGTGGTCCAGCAGGTGACCCTGAGCGCTACCTATCCCGATTTGGCCTGGCAGAGCTTTGGTCGTTCGTTCAGCTATATCGTCGCCATTGACGGCGTTGCTCATCCTGTCGCCGGAACCGAGGACGAGATGGTCCGCTTCCGCGTTCCCGATCTTTCCCCCGGCCACCATGTCTTCTCGGTGGCGGTGCTGGACGGGGCGCAGAAGGTCGCCGAATCCGATAAGGATGGCGGGATCGTCTGGTTGTCGGCGGCCGAGGACAAGGTGCTGGCCGACCAGATTGCCCGCATTCGCGCCATCAATCCCAAGGACGATTTTTCCGTCGCCAACCAATTGGACGAGAAGGGGGTGATCGTCGCGGCGATGGACCTCTATCGCAAGTATTTCGATGAGAACAAGGACGACAATGAGATGCGTCCGTTGTTGATCCGGGCCTATAACGAACTGAAGCTGGTCGAGCTGAAGCAGCGCGAGGCTCAGGTCTATAACGACCGTCTTCCCGCTAATTGATCCGGTAATGCGTCCTCCGGCCCGATCCCGGAGGACGCTTTTTTCTTCACTGGGGTGAAGAGAGCTCTCGGGTTACCATAATCCAGAATGTGGGTTACGGGGGCGGAGGATAGTGATGGGTGGACTAGCGCGGCGGTACGATATCCTCCTCACGGTGCTGTTCTTCCTGCTCGCCATTCCAGCCCAATATCATGAATCCTTTGCCTTGCTGGAGGACCAGACTCTCTCCTTCCGCCACCAGCTTCGGCTGGCTTATGGCGAGGGGCGGGGACAGGTGTTGTCGCACGACATCGTCCTGGTCAATACCGACGAAGCCTTCTTCAAAGCCTATAAAAGCTTTCCTCTCCGCCGCAGCGACATCGCCCAGATCGTCACCAATCTGAAGGCGCTGGGCGCGCGGGTGATCGCGGTCGATATGCTGATGGATTACCCCAGTTCCTATGGCGAGGACCCGATCCTGGCCAAGGCGCTGGACGAGGCGGGAAACACGCTTCTGGTGGCCCAGGCCGAGTTTCACGACGGTCGCTTTGTCAGGATTAACCGGCCAGCGCCTCTGCTCGACGAGGCTTCCGTCAGCGCCTACACCAATATCCAATCGACCTCGCGGCTGGTGACCACCTTGTCCCGGTTGACGATTCACCCCCAACTGACCGGTGAACGCGGTGGTTGGCCCTTTGCGGTGGCGGCGGCGGCGATGTATCTGGGGGTCGAGCCGCAATTGGAGCCCGGAGCCCTTCGGCTCGGCGCGTTGCGGGTACCGCTCGATCATCGCAACAATCTGCTGATCGACTTTCCGCCGCTGCCGACCGGAATCCGCTTTCTGAGCCAGTCGGCCGGAATTAGCGCGTTGGAGTTCCTCGATATTTCTAACCTGGACGAATCCGAGCGCGCCGAACTCGAAGCCTGGGTCAAGGATCGCATCGTTCTGGTCGGCGACACCTCCGAAGTCTCACACGATTGGTTCGATACCCCGGTTGGGATGGTCTATGGGGTCGAGATCATCGCCGATACTCTCAGCACCATCCTGAATGGCGGACAATTGCGGGCGGTGTCGCCCGAAACCGCCGCGACCATTCCCGTGGTCTTGCTCCTGGTGATGATCGCGCTGTCGCTGCTGCTGCCCCGTCCGCTGGGGCGCGGGCTGTGCGTGCTGGGGCTGACGCTGGGCTATTTCGCCTTTGCCACCGTGCTGTATGTCCGCCAGGGAATGGTGCTGCCGGTATCCTATGTCGTGATTGCGATCATTCTCAGCTATCTGCTGATCGAGTTCCGCCAATACATGGTTGAACGGGCGCAGAAGCAGCGGATCGCCCGCACCTTCGGGCAATATATTCCGCCTGAACTGGTCGCCGAGATGAATCGCAGCGGCCTTAATGTCGAAATCGGGGGCGAAAGCCGCGAGATGACGGTGCTGTTCTCGGATGTGCGCGGCTTCACCACTATTTCGGAAGGGCTGCCGCCACAGGATCTGACGATGCTGATGAACGCCTTCCTCAGCCCAATGACCCGGGTGATCCACGAGCATCGCGGCACTATCGACAAATATATGGGCGACGCGATCATGGCGTTCTGGGGCGCGCCGCTGCACGATTCCGACCATGCCCGCCACGCGGTCGAGGCGGCGCTGGCGATGGTGCGCAAGATGGACGATTTGCGCGACGATTTCGTTGCCCGGGGGTGGAAGCCGATCAAGGTCGGGATTGGTCTCAATACCGGGCCGATGAATGTCGGCAACATGGGATCGGACTTCCGCATGGCCTATACCGTGCTGGGTGACGCGGTCAATCTGGGCTCGCGGGTCGAAAGCCTGACCAAGCAATATGGCGTCGATCTGATGGTGACTGAATACACCCAGGCCGCCGTGCCCGGTCTGGTCAGCCGCGAGATCGATCTGGTCCGGGTCAAGGGCAAGGATACTCCGGTCCGATTGTTCGAGCCGTTGGGCTTTGAAGACGATATCGACGACGAGACCGACGAGCGTCTGGCCCGTCATCACGAGGCGCTGGCGCTGTATCGCGCCGGAAAGTGGGACGCGGCGGAGGCGGCGTTCGAGAGTCTGGCCGCGCTGGAGCCGGGGCGGCTGATCTATCGGATTCACCTCGACCGCATCGCGCATTTCAAGGATTTCCCGCCCGGTGACGGGTGGGATGGGGTCTATACCCACAAAGAGAAGTAAGACCAAGGGGCCACGCGGCTTATGCCGCGGGAGGCAAGGGGATCGGGTCCGATCACCGAGAGATGGGATAAGGCCGGGAGGAACGACGGTGATGCAGCGAGCAACGATCGGGTCGGCCTGGAGCGCCGTCGCCCTGGCCTCCTTTCTGTGGGCGGTTCCGGCCTGGGCCGAGAGCGTCGATAGCGCGATCGCCGAAGCCGGACAGGCCTTTGCCGCCGGTCGCGCCGCTGACGTGGTGCGGCTGGACGGCGAGATTTCACGGCTGCGCACGGTGTTCCCCGCCTGGGTCGCCGAGAAGCAGGCGGCGGCATCCGAGATTCCGGCGGCAAAGCAGCGGGCGGCGGCGCTGTGGAACCGGGTCCATCAGCAATCGATTCTGGCCGCCGGGGCGGGCGATCTGCCCAAGGCGCTGGAAACGGCGCGCCAAGCCGTATCGCTGGCCCGCGACAATCTGGGCGATGGCCATTTCGCGACGATCATCAGCTATAGCGATCTGGCGGCGTTGCAGCATCTGAGCGGCGATGTCGATGCCGCCGAAGCCAGCTACCGTCAGGCGATTGCCCTGGCGCGGGGAGCACTGGGCGCCGGGCATCCCGAAACCCTGAAGCTGGATCAGGCGCTGTCGCGCTTTTATCGCGATCAGGTCCGGCTGGGTCCGGCGGATTCGCTGCTGACCGAAGCCTTGGCGGCCTCGACCGAGGCGCTGGGGGCGGGCCATCCCCAGACCCTGGCCCTAGCCTATGCCCTGGCGAGCGCCCGGATCGATCAGGGCAAGGTGAACGAGGCCGGGGTCGGGCTCGTCTCGCTTTGCGCCACCGCCGCCCGCACCTTTGGCGAGGCGCATCCCGATTTCGCCCGCTGCCTGACCTTGCAAGGGGCAGTGAAGCATCGGCAGGGAGAGTATGCCTCCGCCGCCGCTTTGTTCGAGCGGGCGATCGCGATCCAGGCGGCGGCTCTTCCCGTTGCCGACCGTCAGGCGCTGGCGACGAGGCTTCAGCTTGCCCAGACCTATCACCGTCAGGGCCGACTGGCCGAGGCGCGGGCGGCGCAGGACAGCGTGATCCGTGACGCGGTGGCCGCCTCCGATCAGGACAGCGTTCTGGCGGCAAAGGGCGATCTGGCCGACGTTCTGGACGATCTGGGCGAGTATCAGGCCGCCGAGGCCGCCGCCCGCGAGGTGCTGGACACCCAGACGGCGCGGCTGGGGCCATCCCATCCCGCGACCTTGGCGGCGTTGTCGTCGCTGGCCAGCGTGCTGCGTCGTCAGGGTCATCTGCTTGAAGCGGAAAAGCTGTTCGACGAAGCGTTGCAGCGCTATCGCAAGGCGTTGGGCGACGACCACCCGGCCACCGTGGTTGCGGTCAACAATCTGGGCGAAATCCTGGAAAAGGAAGGCAGTTTTGATCGTGCCGAGCCGGTGTTGCGCACCGCGCTCGAGTCCAGTCGTCGGGTGTATGGCGAGAACCATCCGGCGACGATGACGACAATGAACAATCTGGCCCTGCTTTACGAGAGCCAGGGCTTGTTCGACAAGGCCGAGCCGCTCTATCAGGGCGTGATCGCGGTGTTTTCCCGCACGATCGGGCCCAAACATCCCGACACGATCGCCAGCACCAACAACCTTGCTTACCTCTATATGTTGAAGGGAGAGCCGGACCGGGCGGCGGTGATGTTCCGCGAGGTGTCCGATGCCTGGGCCAAGGCCTATGGCCCCCGTCACCAGAACACCTTGAAGGCGCTGAACAATCTGGCCCGCGCCCTTCATGCCCAGGGTCGGCTGAAAGAGGCCGAGGCCAATTTCGACAAGGCCCTGGCCGCGCGGCGCGCCACGCTGGGCGAACGCCATATCGATACTTTGCGCTCGATGCACGATCTGGCCGCATTGTATCGCACCACCAAACGGCTGCCAGAGGCCGAGGCGCTGTTGAAGAAGACCCTGGAGGGCGACGAGGCGGTGCTGGGCGCGGCGCATCCCTACACCTTCGAGACGCTGAACAGTCTGGCGGCAGTGCAGGAGGATCGCGGCGAAAGTGCTGCGGCGTTCGAAACCCGTCGCCTGACCTTCCTGCGCCGCACCGATTTCTTCGGCCGGGTGTTGCCGGTCACCGGCGACAATGCCCGCGAAGGCTATCTGCGCCTGCATGCCCCGGAATATTCGGCCTATGTCGCTTTGCTGGCGCGGCAGAACGATGCCGAAGCCGCCCGCGCCCTGCTGGAAGCCAGCCTGAACCGCAAGGGGCTGCTGCTGAAGATTGCGTCGGAAAGCCAGCAGATTACCCGCCTTTCCCGCGATCCCGAGCTGAAACGTTTGGCCGCCGAATTGACCGACGTGCGCAAGCGGCTGGCGGCGCTGACCCTGTCCGGGCCGACCGCCGAAACCCGCGATAACCATGTTGAGGTCGTCAACGGTCTGGAAGATCGGGTCAACCAGCTTCAGGGCGATCTGGGCCGGGCCAGCCAGCGTTTCCGCCGTTCGGTCGCAGCGCTGACGCCCGAGGATGTGGTCAAGGCGTTGCCCGCCGATGCCGCGCTGGTCGATTTCGTGATCTATGGCGAAGCGGGGCGGCAGAAGCTGGCGGCGGCAGTCCTGCGCAAGGAGGGCGAGCAGCCGGTCTTCTCGCTGGTCCGCTTTGATGATCCCGCCACGATCGAGGCGGCGGTGACCAAATACCGCACCGTGATCCAGGATGAAGAAGTCGAGATCGATGACCTGCTCGATGCGGGCGAGGCGGCCACCCGTCTGGTGTGGCAGCCGCTCGAGGCGGCGCTGGGGGGGCGCAAGACGGTTTATCTGGTTCCCGACGGCATCTTGAACATTTTACCGTTCAGCGCGCTGGTCCAGAAGAACCGCAAATATCTGATCGAAGCGGTCGATCTGCATGTGCTGACCTCCAGCCGTGATCTGCTCCCCACTCCGGTCGGGGCGGCGAAGGGCTATCTGATTGATGCCGGTCCCGATTACAACACTGATGCGGTGGTCGGGCGCGACGTGCTCGATCAGGCCCGCTCGCGCTCGGCCCGTGCCGCCGACCTGCAATTGGCGGTGCGGGGGATGTCGGGTTTGCGCGGCCTGCATTTCGACCCGCTGCCCGGTGCCGAACGGGAAGGCCAGATGATCCAGCGTACCGTCGAAGGGCAGGGTCAGCCGACGGTGATTCATTCCCGCGCCGATGCCCAGGAAAAGACCCTGCGCGATCTCGATCAACCGCCCGAGGTGCTCCACATCGCCACCCACGGCTTTTTCCTGAAGCCCGACGATACCCTGCGCAAACGTCTGCTCAAGCTCCAACGCTCCAGCGATTTTCAGGTGCCGCCGCCCGGCGACAATCCGTTGTTGCGGGCCGGTCTGGCCTTTGCCGGAATCAATTCCAACGCTCAGGTGCTGGGCGAGATTGATACCGACAATGATGGAGTGCTGACCGCGCTGGAAGTGCTGGGGCTCGATCTGACCGGCACCCGCCTCGCTATCCTGTCGGCCTGCGAAACCGGCTTGGGCGAGATCCATGAGGGCGAGGGCGTCTATGGTCTGCGCCGTGCGTTCCAGGAAGCGGGGGCGCAGTCGGTGGTATCCTCGTTGTGGGAGGTCAGCGACGCCGGGACCCAGACCTTGATGGCGGCTCTTTACAAACGGCTATTGGCGGGCAAGACTCCGCACGACGCCCTGCGCGAGGCCCAGTTGGAAATGCTCAGAACGCCGCAATGGAGCACCCCGTACATCTGGTCCGCCTTCTTCATGGTCGGTGGCTGATGCAGTTTGGGCGGCCTGGGTCCGACTCGTTTTTTCCGGCCGCATTGTCTCCTGGCGGCCGGATGCGTCTGGTCGCGGTGTCTCCCGGGATCAGTTGGGTCGAGGTGCCCGAGGCCGATCTGCGGGTGCTGTGCGGCTGCCCCGCCGATAGCGTCAAGCATCTGATCAAGCGCGGCCTGATCGTCGAGACCGAGCAAAACGGGGTTTCGTTCGAGACCGGGCCGAACGCGATCTTGCTGTCCGACGTCTCGCTTCAGAACGGGGCGTTCTGCAATCTGTCCGAATTCCCGATTCTCCAGATGCTATACCGCCAGGGGATGATCATTCCTGGCCATCCCAATTGCCGGGGCCGTAAGCCGTTGATCCTCGGTTCGGCCCAGCAGGTTGATGCCCAGCTTGAGTATGTGATGCGGGGCAATTACGGTCTGCTGTCGGTCGAGGAGATGGTCGAGGCCGGAGTTCCCCCCGAGATCGCTCAGGAATGGATGCGGATGAAGCTCCGCTTTGCGTTCGGTGCGATCCGTCCGCCCCGCGATCTGCTCGATACCTGCATCGTCGGCGACGGGCTGTCCTTGCTGCCCGGCGGGGTGACGGTGCGGCGAACCGCCCTCAACGTCTTCGAGTTTGCCTATCAGGGCGAGACGGTGACGGTCGATCTGAATCTCGGGTGTGGGAGGACCTATCAGACTCCCTATCACCTCGGCTATCACGATCTCGAACGTGGCTATTTCACCATCGTTCATTCCGGCGAGGGTGATGGCTGGGACGCCGAGCGCGCTGCGATCTCGACGATCATGATGGTGCAGGGCAAGGTCTATCTGATCGACGCCGGCCCCAATATCCATGCTTCGCTTCGGGCGCTGGGGATCGGGGTTCAGGAGGTCGCGGGGATTTTTCATACCCATTGCCATGATGATCATTTCTGCGGCTTGACCACTCTGTTCCGCGCCGATCATCGCATCAAATATTTCGCGGTCCCGCCGGTGCGGGCTTCGGTGGCCAAGAAGTTGGCGGCGCTGACCGGAGTGGACGAGGATTCGTTCGGCGCTTATTTCGACGTCTGCGATCTGACCCTGGGGGCGTGGAACGAGATCGAGGGATTCGAGGTTTTGCCGCTGTTTTCGCCTCATCCGGTCGAAAACTCGGTGTTTCACTTCCGCACCCCGTGGGAGGGCGGCTATCGCACCTATGCTCATCTGGCCGATATCGTTTCGCTCGATGTGCTGGGGCAGATGGTCGATGACGACGAGAGCCATCACGGGATCAGCAGCGCTCTGTTTGAGCAGGTCCGCGCTGATTATCTGATTCCCGCCGACATCAAGAAGCTCGATATCGGCGGCGGTTTGATCCATGGCTCGGCCGAGGATTTCAGCGAGGATCGCTCGGGCAAGATCGTACTGGCCCATACCGCGCTACCGCTGACCCGGGCCCAGAAACGGATCGGATCGGGTGCGCCGTTTGGCACCGTCGATGTCCTGATCCCGTCGCACCCGGAATCCCGCCTTAGCACCGCGCGCGACACCTTACGGGCTTATTTCCCAGGCGTGCCCGGCCACCAGATTCTCAGCCTGCTCAACCATCCGGTGGTGACGATCAATCCGGAAACGATCTTGCTGCGCGAGGGGGCTCATTGCGAAGCGATTCATCTGGTCCTGACTGGGCTGGTCGAAGTGATCGAGTCGGAAAACGACGGCAGCGCGATTTTGTCGGCCGGGGCCTTGGTCGGTGAATCCTATGCCTTGTCGGGCGAGCCGTCGCGTGAGACCTTCCGCGCCCTTAGCTTCGTTCGGGCGCTGCGTATTCCCGCCGCGCTCTATTGTACCTTCGTCGAGCGTAACCAGATGACCCGGCGTATCACCAGATTGGCCGAATTGCGGGATTTCTTCACCCATACCTGGCTGTTCGGCGAAAGCCTGTCCAATCTGACCCAGGTGCGTCTGGCCGAGGCGTCGACCTTCACCTCGCTTGACGATGGTCAGCCACTCGATCCCCGCCACCGGGACGAATTGTTTCTGGTCCGCGCCGGATCGCTGGCCCGGTACAGCGATGATGGCAACCTGATCGACCGCGCTGGGCCGGGTGACCCGTTCAACGAATCCGAAGTGCTGTTCGGCTGTACCTCAGCCGGGCACCTGCGGGCCGAGGGGACGACCGAACTCCTCTCGGTGCCGGGGGCGCTAGTACGCGAGATTCCGGTGGCGCGGTGGAAGCTGCTGGAATTGCATCAACGGCGGATGCGCCTGTTTCCTTTATCCGTCGAGGGGGAGAGATCCTGAGACCGTTTCGCGACGTTTCCCGCGCGGGGCTGGCGCTATCGCTGTTGCTGCTGCCGTCCTGTGCCTCTGTCATCAATGCGTCGAGTTCCGACGTGCTGATCCGTACCCGGCCCGAACCGGCGCGCTGCGCCTTGAGCGGGCAGGGCGGCTATCGCGAGACGATCGACGCCCCGGCGACGGTTGCGGTGCCGCGTTCGGCCGCGCCGGTCACCGTATCCTGTAGCGCTCCCGGCTATCGCCAGACCGTCGCGACCCTCAGCGCTTCGGCCGACGGCTGGGTGTGGGGGAATTCCGCCCTGGTGATCGTGACGGGCGGGGTTGCTTTCCTCGGCATGGCGGTCGACGAGGCGACCGGCTCGGTCTGGAATTACCAACCCGATTTTACCGTGCCACTAGACGAGGACAAACCCCGGCCACTCAATTTGCGCCAGCGCGGCGAGGCGGCGTCCACCAAACTGGGGGAATAACGCGCCGGTCTTAGCGCATCGTGAGATGGGTGCGCAGGTCCGCGCCGAGCACCGCCTGCAACTCGCCCAGATCGTTGGATGGCACCGCGACGAACGTGAACGCGAACACGGGATAGCGGTTGAAATCGGTGGGGCGAAGCTCGAGCACGCGGCTGAACCGGGCGGCAAATCCGTCATAATCAACCGATTGAATCCGGGCGAGATCGACCGAGTTCGGCAGGTCGGAGACGACGATCGCCGTGGTGCGCCCCGTCGTTGCCGCCGCGATGCTGGACCAGTCGATGGTTTCGCCCCGCAGGTAACAGCGATACGGATTGATGCCATAGGCAAAGGACGCCAGATCGGTCGCGCACCAGCCACCGAAGCGCATCGGGTTGACCTCGATGGGGGCGGCGTTGCCCGCAGCGTCGATGCGCATCTCGACATGAACCGGGAAGTCCGTGATCCGGGCGCGGCGACCGACTTCGGCCAGGAAGTCCAAGGCTGGTGCACCGAGGCGCGCCACCGTTTCGGCATTGGTGTAGTAGACGCGGTCGCTGACATCGTTGGCCGAAGCGAACAGATGGGTATAGGCATTGACAAGTACCGGCGTTCCGGTCGTGTCGTAATAGGCGTCGATTGCGAACTCTTCGCCCGGGATGACCTCTTCGATGATGAAGCGATCCAGGCCGAGAACCTGCTGTGGATACAAAGTGGCGAACTGGCTGGCTTCGTGCTCGATCGCGTCGATGGCCTTCCGCCACGCCTCGACGGACTCGACGACGTGGACCCCCATGCTGAAAAACCCGACGGCGGGTTTGATGACGAACGGAAACGGGATGGTGTTGGGGTCGAACCCGCGCAACTCGGCAAGCGAGCAGGCGGCAAAGCGGTACCCCGGGTAGAGATCGGCCACGAGTTCGCGGAACGCCACCTTATCCTTGAACAGCTCGATCATTCTGGGCCGATCGGTGTCCGAAAGATGCTCGGCGATCCATCCGATGGCGTTCTCTGAATTGGCGTAAAGGCGGGCGCCCGGTTTGGCGGCCGCCGCCGCGAAGGTTGCCGCATCGACGATCAACGATTCAGCGCGTCCGGTCAGGCGGCGGCGGGCGATCGGGGTGTCAAGGACCGGGAGACCCAACGCGCCGATGGTGGCGACGAGAAGATCCGAGACGTATGGCTCTTCGAGAATAAACACAGAGAGGCTCCGCGATGGTGGGGATGTGCGGTCTGGCCTCAGCCGCCGACCAGCCGGTATCCGACGCCATGGACGGTCAGAATAATCGCGGGGTGACGCGAATCCTCTTCGATTTTGCGCCGCAGCCGTCCGACCAGAACGTCAATGGTGCGGTCGATCACCGCTTCGCCATCGTGCTGGGTGAGGTCGAGCAACTGGTCGCGGGTCAGCGCCCGCCCCGCATTGCGCGCCAGTGCAGCCAACACGTCGAACTCGCCCCGGGTCAGGCGTACGTTTTCGGCTTTGGGGGAAAAGAGCTGGCGGGCATCGCAATCGAGCTTCCATCCGGCAAAGGAATAAACGCCCGAGGCGGAGCGCTCGGCGGCCATCGTCGGGGCGACCCGGCGTTGCAGGTTGCGGACCCGCACCGCCAATTCACGCGGATTGAATGGTTTGGTGATATAGTCGTCGGCCCCGATCTCGAGACCGACGATCCGGTCGGTTTCGTCTTGCCGCGCCGTGACCAGGATGATTCCGACTGAGGATTTAGCCCGTAATTCCCGCGCCAGGATCAAACCGCTTTCGTCCGGTAGATTGATGTCGAGCAGGACCACATCGGGAATGGCGCGGGCGACGATCGCTTTCATGTCGCGGGCATCGCTTGCCTCGCTGACCTGAAACCCCTCGGCCTGCATATAGGCCGCCAGTTTGCTCCGGGTAACCGGGTCGTCTTCGACGATCAGTACGTGAGCTTTAGCCTGCACGGCAATGGTCTCCAACTGACGCATTCACGACTCATTTATATCTTATTTCTCTTTAATTCAATCGTTGCCGTAATTTCATTGAGATTTATGTCTTATAAGGGTTGATGTTCGCCTCTCTGACGTCGGGCGTTAAAGGGGCCGGGGGTAACCGCAAAGAGATAAGTATCGCATCATGAACGCTCAATCCTCTGGAGGCGGAAACAGGCAGACCTTGGCCGTTTTGTTTCCCGTGGTGGGAGCGGCCATGCTTGCCTTGGTGTGGTCTGTCGGAAGCGATGGTCTGGCTCGGACCAGCGGCTTTTTTCAGCGCCTTTCTGGCATAGAGGGGGCCGTTAGTTCGCTGGCCTTGTCCCAGATTTTTTTGATTGCGGTGGTGATGGTCGGCGTCGCCGGAATCGCTGTTATCGTCAGCACTTTGCGGCATCGTCAGAATCGGCTGGAAATGATGCTGCACGGCCGCTCGTGTGACACAGCGGGATCGGACGATCCCGGCCGGAGCGGGTGGATCGCCGCCGAGGCCGGTCCCTATCCGCACTCCTTTAGCCATCGCGTGGTTGCCGCTCCTTCGGCGGCCGTGGCGCAGGCGCGGCGGTCTTTGGCGGGGGCTTTAAGCGATGCCGATGTTGCCCTGATCGTCGATCCACTGCCGGAGGTTTTTGCCGAACCGGATGCGCTGGTCGATATCTTCACCCGGCTGATCGACAACGCGGTGCGCTTCCGCTCACCGCACCGGCGGCCGGTGGTTCATATCTCTGCCGCCCGCGATGGGGCGATGATCGAGTTTCGTATCCGGGACAATGGCTTGGGTATTGATCCGGCCCGCGCCGCCCGATTGTTCGAAATTCTCCGTCAGACCGGGGCGGGTGACGACAGCATCGGAGCCGGTTTGAGCTTGGTCCGCCGTCGGGTCGAGTGGATGGGCGGCACGATCTGGGTCGATCTCAGCCCGGGTCAGGTGGGGACGACGTTCGGATTTTCGATGCCCGCTTTGCCGATCACGGCGGCAAGTCGGCCGCTGTCGCGGCGCTGTCAATTCGGTCAGTCCGCACTCTGATCATCACCGGCGGGACGGAAGTGCAACACTCAGCGCATCGGCGTCGAGGGCGGGACGAAGCCGATCAGACGATCATTCCCCTCATTATAAGGCTGGGCATAGCAGGTCGGGCGGGCCAGCGTGCTATAGCAATAAATCTGCGGCGGCGGCGGCGGCTTGCCCACCCACTCGCGGCAATAGGCCTCGCCGCGTTCGGCCCGCGGGCTCGAGCAATCCTTATCGGTGATCCAGCCATAGATGTGATCGACGATGGATTTGTGCGTTCCCATCAGGCTGAACGCCTCGAAATGCATCATGGTATAAGGGTCGGGCAGGGGCTTGGGCGCCGTCCCAAATCCGGTCGATGTCAAATAGTAGCATCCCCCCAGCGGGAGGAGCAGGACCAGCGTCGCCAGGGGAACGCGTCTTGACACCATTTCCCTGATCCCATCCAAAATATTCCTGTGTATTGTGGGGAGGGAGCGGGGCCGAATCAATGGGCAGTTTCTGCCCAGGATGGTGGCCGGCCCCCGAGGCGAGGACGACAGGGAGCAGAACTATGGCGGTGGAAACTCCGACCGGAAGCCTGGGGGCAAAGGCCTCTGATTTCGCTTTGCCCGACACCAACAGGCGGGTCTGGACCCTGGCCGATATCGCTGGTCCGCGCGGGACCCTGGTGGTCTTCATGTGCAACCATTGTCCCTATGTCCTGGCGATTATCGATCGCTTGAACCGCGATGCCGCCGCGTTGAAGCAGCTGGGTATCGGGGTGGTGGGGATCAATGCCAACGATGCCGTGACCTATCCCGACGATTCGTTCGACAACATGGTGGCGTTTGCCAAACAGCATGGTCTGGTTTTCCCCTATCTGCATGACGAGTCGCAGCAAGTTGCCCGGGCCTATGGCGCGGTGTGCACCCCGGACTTTTTCGGCTTCGATGCCGCGGGTGTGTTGCGCTATCGTGGCCGCCTTGATGCGTCGGGACGGCAACCGGGACCGCCCGATGCCAAGCGCGAACTGGTCGAAGCGATGCGTCTGATCGCCGAAACCGGCGAGACTCCGGACGGGCAGGTGCCCAGCATCGGCTGCTCGATCAAATGGCGGGACGAGTGAGCGCCGGTGATCTGGGGCGCTTTGCCCGACAGAAACGATAAAGATGTGAACCGGGGTTTGCCAAGACCGCCGCCGCGGACTATGTTACGGCGCGGCCGATCCGTGCGCCGCCTTCCCCCCATGGAGAGTCTTTCTTGAACGAGAAGCAGCAGCATGATGCCGCCGCCGACCTTCTTATCAAGGAGGTTGACGAGGATCTGAGGCACGAGCAACTGACGAATCTGTGGAAACGCCACGGGGTTCTGGTTGTCGGTTTTGGCGTTGCGGCTGTTCTTGCCGTTGCGGGCTGGCAAGGCTGGCGGGCCTGGGACGGGCAGCAACGCAAGGATTCTTCGCTCCGCTTCCACGAAATCGCTTCGTTGCTCGAACAGGGCAAGCGCGATCAGGCGGTAGACGATCTGACTCGTCTGGCTGCGGATGGTTCGGGCGGGTACCGTCTGCTGGCCAATCTGCGTCTGGCCGAGTTGCGCCAGCAACAGGGCGATCTGGCCGCCGCCGCCGCGATCTATCGCGCCGTCGCCGCCGACAGTTCGGTCGCGTCGGTCTATCGCGACATGGCGTTGATCCGGGCCGGTTACCTGACCCTGGATAGCAGCGATCCCGCCCAATTGGAAAAGGCGATGGAGCCGTTGGCGGTCGAATCCAGTTCGTGGCGCCACTCCGCCCGCGAGATTCAGGCGCTGGCGGCGTTGCGTCGCGGTGACAAGGCCCGTGCCGCCGATTTGTTCGGTCGCCTCTCTGAAGATGCCGCCGCGCCGGAAGGGATGCGCACCCGCGCCGCCGAAATGCTGGCCGTTACCGGCCAGGCGGATCGGGGCTGACCGCCATGACCGCCGCCGCGCCGCGTCGTCTTGTCCTGGCCGGAGCCCTGGCGGCTTCGGTCGTCCTGTCCGGCTGCGATGCCGGCTGGCTGGGCGAGCGGGCGGCCCCTCCGTTGCCGGGCAAGCGCATTTCGGTGCTGTCGCGTGAGAAGCTGATCGAACCGGAAATCGCCGGTCCGGTGGCCAAGGTCATCTTGCCGCCGCCGGAACCGAACGAGGATTGGCCCCAGGCCGGGGGCTATTCCAACCATGCGATGCAGCACATGGTGGCGGACGGCGACCTGCGTGAAGTGTGGTCGGTCAGCGCGGGCAGCGGGTCGAGCAAGCGAAGCCGCCTGTTGGGGCAGCCGGTGGTGGCCGACGGCATGGTGTTCACCGTCGATGCCTCATCTGAGGTCAGCGCCTTCAACGCGGAAACCGGCAAGCGGCTGTGGAGGACCGACACGGTCCCCAGCGACAATTCGAACGTCTATACCAGCGGCGGCGTCGCTTATGACGAGGGACGGGTGTTCGTCGCCACCGGGTTTGCCCAGGTGGTCGCGCTCGATGCCGCCTCGGGCCGCATTCTGTGGCGCCAGACGCTCTCTGGGCCGATGCGTGGCGCGCCGACGGTACGCGGCGGGCGGGTCTTTGCCGTCACCGTCGATAACCAGACCCACGCCTTGGCCGCTGAAGATGGCGGCGTACTGTGGACGCATTCCGGCATCACCGAGGCCACCGGCCTGTTGGCGGGCAACAGCCCCGCCGTCGATGGTAATATGGTGGTGGTGCCGTACTCGTCGGGTGAATTGTTCGCGCTTCGGGTCGATACCGGAGTGCCGATCTGGCAGGATTCGCTGGTGACGATCCGCCGCACCGAGATCATCGGTGCGTTGATGGATATTCGCGGCCGTCCGGCGATTGATCGCGGCCGGGTCTATGCCATCAGCAATGGCGACATGCTGGTCTGCATCGATCAGAAGACCGGCCGTCGTCTGTGGGAAAAGGAAATCGGCGGGGTGGAAAGTCCGTGGGTTGCCGGTGACTTCCTGTTCCTGCTGACCAACAACAATGAAGCGGTCGCGGTCGAAGCCAAGACCGGCCGTATCGTTTGGGTCACCCAGATGCAAAGCTGGGAAGACCCCAAGGCAAAGGAAGGCCGTATCTTGTGGTCGGGGCCGGTTCTGGTTTCGGACCGCCTGATTCTCGGCAGTTCCGATGGTAAGCTGGTGTCGCTGTCGCCCTATACCGGCGACATGCTCGGCTGGGAGAAGGCGCCCGATGGGGTCAGCATCGCTCCGGTCGTGGCCAACGGCACCTTGTATTTCCTCACCGACGAAGCCGATCTCGTCGCCTATCGCTGAAAACTGAGAGCGCATGCCCTTCACCGTCGCCATTGTCGGACGCCCGAACGTCGGCAAGTCCACCCTGTTCAACCGCCTTGTCGGGCGCAAGCTGGCAATCGTTCACGATTTGCCCGGCATCACCCGTGACCGCCGCGAAGGCCGCGCCAGCCTGATGGGGGTCGATTTCCAGGTTGTCGATACCGCCGGTTTCGAAGAACTGGGCGGCGACAGCATTGAAGCGCGGATGCGCTTTCAGACCGACCGCGCGGTCGAAGAAGCCGATGTCGCGTTGTTGCTGATCGACGCTCGCGCCGGGGTGACCCCGCTTGACCGTCACTTCGCCGACCATCTGCGCAAGGCGAAGACGCCGGTGATTCTGGTCGCCAACAAGTGCGAGGGTAAGGCGGGCGCTCCCGGCCTTTACGAAGCCTATGGCCTGGGGATGGGCGAGCCGGTTCCGGTGTCGGCCGAGCATGGCGAGGGTATGTACGAATTGTTCGAGGCGCTGATGCCTTACGCCCAGAAGGCGGGGGTGGTGCTCGACGACGAAGACGAGGACGAGTTCCCGCCGTTCCCCGACGAAGCCGCCGATGCGGCGTCCGAGGCAGAAGCCGAGCCCGATCCCGGCCGTCCGCTGACGATGGTGATCGTCGGCCGTCCCAATGTCGGCAAATCGACCCTGGGCAACCAGTTGCTGGGTGAAGAGCGGCTGTTGACCGGCCCCGAGGCCGGATTGACCCGCGATGCGATCGGCGTCGAATGGATTCATGGTGGCCGCGCGGTCAAGCTGGTCGATACCGCCGGTTTGCGCCGCAAGGCCAATATCTATGACGCTGTGGAGAAGCTGTCGGTCGCCAACACCCTGGAATCAATCCGCCGCGCCGAAGTGGTGGTTCTGGTGATGGATGCCGCCCAGATCCTCGATAAGCAGGATTTGACCATCCTGCGTCTGATCGCCGACGAGGGCCGCGCCCTGGTCGTTGCCGTCAACAAGTGGGACGTGGTCGAGAATCCCCAGGTGGCGTTGGGCCGTCTGCGCGACCGTCTGGAAACGTCGGCTCCTCAGGTCAAGGGTGTCCGCACCGTGACGATGTCGGCGCTGAACGGGCGCGGCATCCCCCAATTGATGGATGCGGTGATCGACAGTTGGACCGTGTGGAACCGCCGCATTCCCACCGCCCAGCTCAATCGCTGGCTGGCCGAGGTGATCGAGCGTCATCCGCCGCCCGCGCTGCCCGGCGGCCGCCGTTACAAGATTCGCTATATCACCCAGGTCAAGGCCCGGCCGCCGACCTTTGCCCTGTTCGCGACCAAGCCGGACGAACTGCCCGAATCCTATGTCCGTTATCTGGTCAACGGCCTGCGCGAGGCGTTCGACCTGAAGGGCGTGCCGATCCGACTGTTCGTGCGCGGCGGGCGTAATCCCTACGCCGATAAGGGGGCCTGACCGGCTCTCGTTTCCCGGCGGTGTTCACCCTTGTTCGGGGTGTCGCTGCCGGAATCGACAACCGAGCCTTGATCTTCCTTTTGTCACTTTCCGATCCTCCTGGTTCGGTTATCCTGGAAGGATGTGACAAGGAAGAGGTGTGATGGGAGTCGACAAGGAATTGGCCGCCGGGTTGGAGCCCGGATTGCGCTTTGCCATGCTGGCCACCGCCAGCGGCGGCTTCGTCGATCTGACCTGGACCGGGGTCGAGGCCTGGACCCCGATCGACGGGTTCCTGTGGATTCATCTCGAACGCGACGATCCGGTTGCCCAGGAATGGGTGCGGACTAAGGCCGGGCTTGACCCGCTGGTGGCGCTGGCGCTGCTGGCCGACGAATCCCGGCCTCGGGTCGAGGATGTCGACGATGCCTTGCTGGTGGTCCTGCGTGGTGTCAACAAGCCCCGCCCCGGCGAGGATCAGCCCGGTTCGGTCGATTCCGAATTGGTGCCGATCCATATCTGGATGGAAGCCGGTCGGTGCATCTCATTACGCGATAAGGATCACAGCCTTAACGCTCTGCGCGATCTGCGTCTGTCGATGCTGAATGGCAAGGGGCCGCGCACGGCGGGCGGGCTGATGGCCCGGATCGCCGAAAAAGTCACCGATCATGTCGGCGATCTGGTCGACGAGTTGGAAGAGAACGTTTCGCTGCTGGAAGACCGGTTGAGCGATGCCGATGCCGGGTCCGACCTACGCGCTTCGATTGCCGATTGTCGGCGTAGCGTGGTCCAGGTGCGGCGCTATCTGGCTCCGCAGCGCGACGCACTGTATCGGCTGCGCTCCGACGATGCGACTTGGCTGACCGATGTGGCGAAGACCCATCTGCGCGAGATCAGCGACCGGCTGATCCGCCATCTGGAAGATCTCGACGAAATCCGCCAGCGTGCCTCGATTTTGCAGGAAGAATTGGCGGCGGTCGTCGCCGAACAGACCAACAGCAATCTTTATACCCTATCGGTGGTGACAGTGATCATGCTGCCGATGACGTTCATCGCCGGTTATTTCGGAATGAATACCGGGGGTTTGCCGTTCGGTCTGGAGAATCAGAATGGAACAATACTTGCCAGCGTCCTGATCGCCGTGACCGCTCTTCTGACCGCGCTGGTGGTGCGCTACGGCATTCCACTGGGGCGGTATGGCCGGGTCGGGCGGATGCGGCGCGACAATAGTAAGACTGATGGAGATGGGGAATGACCGCGATGACCGAGACGGCGGCAAGCTTGCCGGAAGACCGTTTTTTAATCGCGAATTGTCGTGGCTGGCCTTTAACACGCGGGTGATAGAGGAAGCGTTCAACCCCCGTCATCCGCTGCTGGAACGGCTGCGCTTTCTGTCGATCTCGGCCTCTAACCTCGACGAGTTCTATATGGTCCGCGTTGCCGGGCTGAAAGGGCAGGTCGAAGCCGGGGTGTCAGCGCCCAGCCAGGATGGTTTGACCCCCGCCGAGCAATTGGAGGCGATCAGCCGCTATGCCGCCGAACTGATGGCAACGCAATATCGCGGCTGGCGCGAATTGAAGAGTGAGTTGCAGGCGGTCGGGATCACCGTGGTCAAGACTGATCACCTGACCATCGAAGATACCGTCTGGATGGGCCAGACCTTTGACGAGCAGATTTTTCCGGCGCTGACGCCGCTGGCGATCGACCCGGCCCATCCGTTTCCGTTCATTCCCAATCTTGGTATCGCGCTGGTGGTGCTGCTGACCCGTCGCTCGGATGGCGAGGCGCTGCGGGCCTTGATCCCGGTGCCGCCGCAATTGCGCCGCTTCCTCCGCCTCCCCGGCGAGGGGATCCGCTTCTATCCGCTGGAAGACGCGATCACCCTGTTCCTTGACCGCCTGTTCCCCGGCTTTCAGGTCGAAAGCGCCGGGATGTTCCGGGTTATCCGCGATTCCGAAATGGAAATCGACGAAGAGGCCGAGGATCTGGTCCGAGTCTTCGAATCCGCACTGAAGCGCCGACGCCTGGGGCGGGTGATTCTGCTGACCTTCAAGGTCGGAATCCCTGAGGCGCTGAAATCGCTGATCGTCGCCGAAATGAATGTCGACGAGCGCGATGTGTTCGAGTTCGAGGGGCGGTTGGGGCTGGTCGATGCCCGCCAGATCATCACCGATCAGCGCCACGATCTGTTGTTCCCGCCCTATAACGCCCGCTTCCCGGAACGGGTGCGCGATTTCGGCGGCGATTGCTTTGCCGCGATCCGTCAGAAGGACATTGTTGTCCACCACCCGTTCGAAAGCTTCGACGTGGTGGTCCAGTTCATCCGCCAGGCCGCGCGCGATCCCCAGGTCGTCGCGATCAAGCAGACGCTGTATCGCACCAGCGCCGATAGCCCAATCGTCAAGGCGCTGGTCGAGGCGGCCGAGGCGGGTAAGTCGGTCACCTGCATGGTCGAACTGAAGGCGCGTTTTGACGAGGAGGCCAATATCCACCTCGCCCGCAGCCTGGAACGGGCCGGAGCCCAGGTGGTGTTCGGCTTCATGGAACTGAAGACCCACGCTAAGATGTCGTTGGTGGTTCGGCGCGAGGAAAGCCGGTTGGTCTCCTATGTCCATTTCGGCACCGGCAATTACCATCCGATCACCGCGAAGATTTATACCGATCTGTCGTTCTTCACCTGCGACCCGCTGCTGTGCCGCGATGCGGCGCGGGCGTTCAATTTCATGACCGGCTATGCCGTGCCCGACGGGTTGGAGAAGCTGGCGATTGCGCCGTTGTTCCTGCGCGGCCGTCTGCTCGATTTGATCGAGGACGAAATTACCCATGCCAAGGCCGGGCGTCCGGCGATGATCTGGGCCAAGCTCAATTCCCTGGTCGATCCTCAATTGATCGACGCGCTGTACCGCGCCTCGCAGGCCGGGGTGGCGATCGAATTGGTGATTCGCGGCATCTGCTGCCTGCGTCCCGGCATTCCCGGTCTGTCGGAAACGATTCGGGTCCGCAGCATCGTCGGCCGCTTTCTTGAACATGCCCGCATCGTCTGTTTCGGCAACGGCAAGCCGTTGCCGTCGCGTGAGGCGAAAGTGTTCATCTCGTCGGCGGATTGGATGGGACGCAATATGGATCGACGGGTCGAGACCCTGGTTCCGATCGAGAATGCGACGGTGCACGCCCAGATTCTCGACGAGATCATGGTGGCCAATCTGCGCGATACGGCTCAGTGCTGGATGCTTGATGCCGACGGGGAATATCGCCGGGTCGATCCCGGCGAGACGCCGTTCAGCGCCCATAATTACTTTATGACCAACCCGTCACTGTCGGGCCGGGGCAGCGCCCTGATCACCGCGCCGGTGCGGGCGGGGGGCAGCGCGGCGGCGCGGCGGGGCAAGCGCAAGGCCGCTTCGGACTAAGGGGCACAACACGGGGCGGGAATGATCGCGCCCCGTGTTGTCGTCGATCTTATTCTCGCCGTTCGACCCGCAAGGTTGCTTCACCTTCCAGGACCACCTTGCCATCGACGGTTGCGGTGGTCTTGAAGGTCGCGAACTTGCGTTCCGGCACCAGCGCGATCAGTTCGACATGGGCGGTAACGGTATCGCCGATCCGCACCGGCGCCTTGAATTTCAGCGACTGGGCGACATAGATGCTGCCCGGTCCCGGCAGCCGGGTGCCGAACACCGTCGAGATGAACGCCGCCGACAGCATGCCATGGGCGATGCGGCCCTTGAACGGGGTGCCCTGGGCGAACTCTTCATTGATATGGACCGGGTTGAAATCGCCCGAAATTCCAGCAAAAGCGACGACATCGGCCTCGGTGACCGTTTTTGGCGAAACTGGCTGTTTGCCCGACGGACAAATCTTCGTAATACAGGCCGTGCAAGGATTCATCGCTCATGGTTTTGCCTCCCTTTTTTAGACGATGCTGCGGCGCAATAGAGCGAGTATAGCGTGCCGACGGGCTCAGTCCAAAGGAGGGAATCGCTACACTGTTGGTGTATGTTTGGGTTGGTGCGATACAAACCATGCTGATATACATAAAGCAAGATATACGCGATGACTCGGCTGCGGCTGGCACTCTCCCCAACATGCGCCATGCCGTGAGTTCCCATGGTCGAAAGGAAGGAAGAAGCATGAACCGGTCTTCGGATCTCGGGCGGATGCTGATGATTGGGGGGCTCGGCCTGTTTGTCGTGTTCACGTATTTCGGCTTCGCACCGCCCCATCACCATCTGCTCGAATTGCTGGCGAAGGCGCGTGATCCCGGACTGTTTCCCGCAGACCCCTTCCTGACCGATCCGGGGGCATTTGGCGCGTCGCTGCTGTACCCGCTGGTCCGCCTGACCGGCGTGCCGCTCGGCAACGATCTGTTCGGCTTTACTCTGCATCTGGCCGCCGGATTCTTGATCCTGGCCGGAGCGGTCGGTGTGGTGCGGCGGCGTTTGACCGGGGGCGACGAGGCCGCCGCGCTGCTGACGGTGCTGATCGGCTGCTTTTTCTTTGGGAAAGTGCTGGTTGGAGTTCAGGCGGCTCCGCTGCCGCTCTATACCCCGACGCCCCAGGGGATCGCCCATTTGTTCGGGATGGCGGCGTTGCTGGCTGGCCTTGACCGCCGCCCCGGTTTGGCTGCCGTTGCGGCCGCTGTGTCCGTCGCCATTGCTCCCGAGGGTAATGGTTTGATCGCGCTGGCGGTTCCGCTCTGGTTGGCGTTTGACCGTTCCCTGCCGCGTGCCTCGCTGCTGTGGGGGCTGCTGCCGTTGGCGGCGGCAGTGGCGATGGTGCGTGTCGTGGCCGCCCTTCCTCCGACCGGAAGCGATGTGGTGGCGTCTCTGGCCGGGCAGACTCCCTTGGCTGGTGTGCTGCTGGTGCTGGTCTGTCTTTGGGCGATCAGGGCGGGTCGGACCCCGGACGCCACGCCCACCCTGCGCGGCTGGTTGTGGGCGCTGGCTGGGCTGACCCTCGCCGTTGCGGGTGCCTCGCTGGCTTTGGTGTTTTTCCCGCAATTGCTGTCGCCGTCGCTGACGTCGGTGTTGGCGTTGCCGCTCGCCAGCGTTTATCTGACCTGGCTGGTTCTGACTGTCGCTTTGGCCCGCGTCGCCGTGTCGACCCGGCTGGCGGGACTGGAAAAGCTGCTGCTGCTCGGCGCGCTGCTGGTACTCGTTCCCGGCCCGGTCGCGATCGGGATTGCCGTCGCACTGGCGCTGCTCGCCCGTCTGCTGCTGCTGATCCGCGAAAAGCTGGGATGCGGGCTCGGGGTAGGGCTTCACCCGGCCGCGACTTTGGTTCCGCTTCTGCTGTTTCTGATGCTGGTCCGCAGTGGGACCGAGCTGGTTTCGCCGGTTTGGCTCGACCGCACCGCTTTGGCCCATTCCGCGAGATGGAGTGCGGGGGTTTACGCCAACCAATCCAGTTGGGAGGCGTGGGAGGCGCTGAAACCGCTGCCGGACTTCCCCCTGGTGGCGCTGTACGACAATCTGGCCTATCAGGTTCCCGATCTGAAGAGTGTGGCGTTGCCCGGCGCGTTGGAGGTGCATCCTGCCGCCAATCTCGCGGCGGGGAAGTCGCCTTTCCTGGCGCCGCCCGGCTTCGTTTCGGCCGATCCTGATCGGGCGCTGGAAGCGTCGCGTCGCGCCGCCGCGATTGCCGAATTGATCCGGGTTGTCGGTCGCGGCGAAGCCCTGTCCACCGATCCGGTGGGGTGGGTGAGGGCCGGGGCCGACCATCGCGCCATCGAGATTCCGGTCAGCCTGGAAACCTTCCTGTCCGAGCGGCAGATGGCGGTGCTGGTTCCGCCCGGATTGGCACGGCTGTTTCCCGCCTCGTTGCCACGTCGGACGGTGGGGGAGCAGGTTCTGATCGGTTTCGGCATCGCGCCCTGAGACCGGGAATGAGCGGGCGATTAGAAAAGAGGCGAAAAACCAGGACTTGACCATTGCGGCAGCAACGGCCCAGGCCTAAGCTTGGAAACGCAGGGGATTTTGGGTCTGGGCGGTCTCGTCCAGCCCGATCCCCGGCTCCCCCTCGACCCCCCCATCCGAAGGGCGCGCCCCCCGATGATCGAGTCCATGAACGTCGCCATCCTCATCGTTGCGGGGCTGGTGTCGCTCAGCATCTTCTCCAGCCTGCTCAGTACCCGCATCGGCGCTCCCTTATTGCTGGTGTTTCTCACCGTCGGATTGCTAGCCGGGGAAGACGGTTTGGGGCATCTTCGTTTCGATGATGCCCGTGCCGCCTATCTGATCGGGAGTGTCGCCCTGGCGGTGATTCTGTTCGATTCCGGGTTTCATACCGGCATCAAGGCCTTTCGCGCCGCCGCCTTTCCCGCTTTGACCTTGGCCAGCCTGGGCGTTCTGATCACCACCACGGTGGTGGCCATACCGACCCATTATTTGTTGGGGATGGGGTGGGTTGAATCCGCCTTGCTCGGCTCCATCGTCAGTTCGACCGACGCGGCGGCGGTGTTCTTCCTGCTGCGGGTGGGCGGGCTGAACCTGCGCGATCGCGTCCGCTCGACCCTCGAAGTCGAATCCGGCAGCAACGACCCGATGGCGATCTTCCTTACCTTGTCCCTGGTCGGTTTGTTGGCGGGACATCATGCGGTGTCGGGCTGGGCCGGCCTTACCATCCTGTCGGAATTTGCCACCCAGTTCGGCGTTGGCGCGCTGGCCGGGATGGCTGGCGGCGGGATGATCGTGTTCGCGGTCAACCGGATGGGGTTTGAGCGCGGGCTGCAACCCCTGGCCGCGATCAGTCTGGCGATGGTGGTGTTTGCCGCAACCGGGGTGATGCAGGGCAGCGGTTTCCTCGCGGTCTATATCGCCGGGCTGATCGCCGGAAACGCTCGGATTTCCGCCCCCGAAACGATGCGGCGGTTTCAGGAAGGGCTGACCTGGCTGGCCCAGATCGTGATGTTCCTGACTTTGGGCTTGCTGGCGACCCCATCGCAATTTGCGCCCTATATTCCGGGGGCTTTGGCGGTCGCGGTGGTACTGATGTTCATCGCCCGGCCGTTGGCGGTGTGGCTGTGTCTGCTGCCCTTTGGCTTTAAGCGCAATGACACCTCGTTCATCGCCTGGGTCGGATTGCGCGGCTCGGTGTCTGTGCTGTTGTCGATCGTGCCGATGGTGGCCGGGCTCAGCCATGGCCGCGATTACTTCATCGTGACCTTCCTGGTCGTGCTGGTCAGTCTGGCGTTGCAGGGGTGGACCATCGCTCCGGTCGCTCGCTTCCTCGGTCAGGTCGTGCCGCGCCGGATCGGCCCGGTCGAACGCATGGAGCTGGAAGTTCCCGGAGCCCGCCACGAATTGGTCGGCTATCGCGTCGTGGCGGATTCGATGGTGGCGCGGGGGCAACGTCTGCCCCGCTGGGCCGAGCCCTCGTTGGTGGTGCGGGACGGCCGCTCATTCGGCGCTTTCGCCGTCGGGGCGTTGCGTCCCGGCGACACTGCCTATCTGTTCGCCCGGCCAGAGCGGGTTCCTCATCTTGACCGGATGTTCGCCAGCGCGGCTCCGGCGGCCGAGGCCGACCACCGCTTCTTCGGCGATTTCGGACTGGCTCCGACGATCCAGATGAAGGAACTGGCGGTGTCCTATGGTCTGGATATTCCGCCCGAGGCGCAGAACCAGACCGCTTCGGAATGGCTGATCCGCCAGTTGGGCCATACCCCCGGCGTCGGCGACCGTGTCGCCTTGGGCGATGTCGAGTTGATTGTCCGCTCGCTCGATTGGGACGACACCATCGCCGAGATCGGTCTGGCGGTGGAGCCGACCGCCGTCGATCGGCCGCGTCTGCCGCTTCTGTTCCAAAGCCCGGCCGAGATGATAGGAATGGTGCGCCGCCTGTTTCGTGGCCGGGCCAAGCCGCCAGTGATACCGCCAACGGTTGAATGAGTGTGGAGGAGCCGTTGCGTCCGTGGGCTGTCCGAATCGGTGTGGTCCTGCTTCTGGCGATTGCCGGTGTCGGTGGTGGCTGGCTGTTGTCGTCGAAACCCGAGCCGGTTGTGCCGCCTGCTTCGGCACCTGCGGCTGATGTCGAGGCTCCGCCCGCTGCGGTCGAGCTGCCTCCGTCCGAGCCCGCCGAGGCACCGCCGCCTACCGAAGAGGCGTCAGTGTCCCCTCTGCCCCATACTCCGCAGGCGGCGTTTGCCCGGATTCAGACCGAGTTGAACCATGCCGCCGCTGGTCGCGATCTGACCTCGGTCGATTCCGACTCCGACCGTCTCGGGCTGGTGGCCGAAGCGTTGCGGCTGATTCTGTCTGGCGACGGTGTCGGGGCCAACCGTACCCTTGATACGGTCGAAGCGACGATCGCGGCGCGGATTCCTTCGGAAGCAAAGATGGAAACCGACCCCGCCCAGGTCGAGCGGCAGGAATGGTTGGTCAGCTACTTTGAGCTGTTGCCCGCTCCTCGCCGGAAAAGCGGCGATGCCGCCGTCACCGCCGCCTTTGTCCGTCTCACCCTGGTCCTGCGCAAGGTTGATGCGGTTCTGTTGGCGGGGATGCTGCCGCGGCTTAGCGATTACGATCTGGTGGCGCGGCGTGCGATGTCGGGGCCCTCGGCGTTCGACGGTCGCGGGCTGAAGCTGCCTTGTCGTCTTGCCGCGACCCAGCGGTCCCGTCTGGAAATTGCGGCAAGGACTTTGCGCCAACTTGCCGGGCCGTTGACCGATTGCCCGGTCGTGGCGGCACGAGCGACCGATTTTGCGGCGTTGGAACGCTTTGCCCGCGATCCGGTCCAGGGCCTCGCCACGATGGCATCGCACAAGCCGGTGCGGCCGGGAGCGTTCGCCACTCCGCTGATCAAGGCTGCAGCCAGCGGTAGTCTGGCCGAGATCGAAGCGGCGTTGCAGGGCGGGGGCGATCCCCTGCGTGCCGATGGGCGGGGCCTGACCGCGTTCCACTATCTGGCGGCGAACCGCACCCTGTCCGCCGCCGACCGGGCGCGGGCGGTGGCTCTGCTGTTTTAGAGCGGATTTCGATAGACCGAAATCCGCTCTACGGCGCGGCGTCTTTCGGGACCGTCAGCAGGACGAGGCCTCCCCCCAGTACCAGCAAAATCGAGATCGCGTACAAGGCCGCAGACGGATCGGACGAAAGGGCACGGATCCAGATCGCGATGTTGGGGCCGACATAGCCCCCCAGATTGCCGACGGAATTGATGAAGCCGATTCCGGCGGCGGCAGCGGTTCCGGTCAGGAACGCGGTGGGAATCGGCCAGAACAACGGTAACGAGCCGATGATTCCCAGCGCGCCAACCGACAGGAATAGCGTGGCGAGGACAGGGGAATCGGCGTAAAGCCCGCTGAGCGTCAATCCGGCCGCGCCGGTCGTGACGGTCAGGACGAAATGTAGGCGGCGTTCTCCCCGGCGGTCGGAATGGCGGCAGATCAGCAGCATCCCCAATGTTGCCACGCCATAGGGAATCGCCGACACCAGCCCGATATCCCAATAGCTGCGCACTCCGAACGAATGAACGATGGTCGGCAGCCAGAAGGCGACGCCGTAAAGGCCGATCGTCAGGGTGAAATAGACGGCGCAAAGGGCATAGACCTTGCCGGATTTGAAGACGTCGATCAGCCTGCGTTGCGGTTTTTTCGCCTCTTCCCCGTCGAGATTGTCCGCCAGGATTGCTTTTTCCGAAGCGGTCAGCCATTTCGCCTCGGCAATCGAACTGTCGAGGTAAAACAGAACCCAGATGCCGACGAGGATCGAGGGAATCCCCTCGACCAGAAACAGCCATTGCCATCCGGCCAGTCCGGCACGTCCCGACAGGGAATCCATCACTAAACCAGAGATCGGGTTGCCGATCACTCCGGCCAGCGGAACCGCCGCCATGAACCACGCGGTCCGGCTGGCGCGTCGGCGTGAGGGATACCACAGGGTCAGATAGAAAATGATGCCGGGGAAGAACCCGGCCTCGGCAACGCCCAGCAGAAAGCGCATCACCAGATAGACCGTCTCATCGGTCACGACCATCATCGCTGCGGAGACAACGCCCCAACTCATCATGATGCGGGCGATCCAGCGTCTGGCACCAAAACGATGCAGGGCCAGGTTGCTGGGGACCTCGAAAAAGAAATACCCGAGAAAGAAAATCCCCGCGCCGAAGGCATAGGCTGCGTCGCTGAGGCCCAGATCGGCCGACATCTGCAATTTGGCGAAGCCGACATTGACCCGGTCGAGATAGGCCAGGATGTAGCAAAGAAACAGGAACGGCAGAATGCGGAGATCGACCTTACGATAGGCCGCCGCAACGTCTTGGGCGCTGGCTGTCACGATATCGCTTTCACTTCGGGGCGGCCGGACGAAAACGGGACCTTGGGCTGACGCACATCCATGGCCTGTCTTTCGTCGGCGAACTGATCCGGCAAGTATCCATGTCTTCCCGGCCGAGGCAACCAGGACTTCCACGGACATGAACACGTCAGGAAAAGCGATGGGCGGGTACGGATCGCTAGCAAAAGGGATTCCCCCCGCTTAAACCGGGGGGAATCGTTAACAGATGGCAATACGCAAAAAGGTCTAGGCGCTTTTCACGCCGCTTAAGAAACTATCGACCACGCGCTTCAAATCATTGCTCTGGCTCATCAGGGACTTCGACGAGATCAGAACCTGTCTAGCACCGTCTCCGGTCTGGTTGGCAATTTCGCTGACCCCGCCAATAGTGTTCGAAACTTCCTGTGTTCCGATGGCTGCCTGCTGGACGTTGCGAGCAATTTCATTGGTTGCGGCGGATTGTTCCTCGACGGCCGAAGCGATTGTCGTGGCGATCTGATTGATCTCCTCGATCCGCTCGACGATCAGAACGATGGCTTTTACGGTGTTGTCAGTTGCGCTTTGCACGGCTCCGACCTGATTGGCGATTTCTTCTGTCGCGCGGGCGGTTTGGTTGGCGAGGTGTTTGACTTCGCCAGCAACCACGGCGAAGCCCTTCCCCGCTTCGCCAGCCCGTGCCGCTTCGATTGTGGCATTTAAAGCCAGCAGATTGGTTTGAGACGCTATATCGTTGATCAGGTCAACCACGGCACTGATTCTGCCCGAGGATTCGGCCAGACTTTGAACCAGAGCACTGGTCTGGCGTGCCTGATCGGCGGTGGCGTTCGAAACCCGAGAGGATTGCTCCATCTGGCGTCCGATCTCGGTGATTGAGGCAGACAGTTCTTCGGCCGCGCTTGCAACTGTCTGGACGCTGGCTGACGCCTGTTCCGTTGCGGCGGCGACAGCCGTGACTTGGCGGTGGGATTGTTCGGCGCTGGCGGACAGCATCTGGGCCGTGGCTTCCATATCGTGGCAGGCCGAGACGACAACCTCGATCACGTTACCGACGGAGCGATCGAAGGTGCCGGTCATCTCCTCGATCACTTTTGTCCGGCGTTCGCGGGATTCGCGCTGGTGTTCTTGCTGGGTACGCATTTCATCGGCTTGGCGGGCATTGTCGCGGAATACCAACGCCGCCCGGGCGATGTCGCCGATTTCATCGCGGCGTGCGGTGCCGTCGATCTCGCAGTTCAGGTTGCCCGCCGTTAATTGCTTCAAGACATCAATGATCCTTACGATCGGCTGCACGAGGCTTTTACTTGAAATCAGCATTCCGGCGACGACGCCGAGGACGATGCCGCCCAAGGTGGCGGTGATCATGATGATGCCCAGAGTTCTGGCCATCGACGCAGCGTCATCGGCAACGGCCGTTCCATCCGCGTCGAACGAATCAACGACCGCGCGCATGTGCTGGATCAGTGGTGTGGCCTGGGCGCGTGACGCCCGGACGATTTCATAGATCGCCTGCTGCTGGGGGTCGAGGACACGATCTTTCTGCGCCAGCGCCGCGCTTTCCGTTTTGCGGGCATGTGCGTAATAATCGGTGAAGGCGGCCCGGATTTCTTCCAGGTCCTTCCGGGAAGAGGGAGGGGCCAAAGACAGAAGCTTATCGAGGCTGGTCTGGACAGATTCAGCCGATTCTCTGAGGAATTTGGAGGCATCATCGACTTCGGCCGGGTTGGCGGCCATGCGGTATTCCGCCCGGTTCATGATGAGCAGATTCTGATTGAGCCGTCCCCCAAGCTTGACCAGATCGCCATAGGCGTCGATCCGTCGCGCGGCAGCGCTCATTTCCTGCAAGCTGTAGTAGCCAAGGGCGCTGATCGCGACCATGACGCAGGAGAGGATGGCGATAACGATCCCAATCTTATGGGAAATCTGGACATTGGCGAGCATGTGACACCTGTCGAAGATGCGAACCATACATACGACGGTCATATTGTCGCGACTAAAAGGATATTCAAGAACGTCTTTCGGCGGATAGAAGCAATGTGGCTTCAATCGGTGTCTACGCACGCCGCCGGATCACCAGAATCGGTGTTGCGATCTCGTCCGAGCAAAGGCGATCAGTGATCCGCGCCGATGAGGCGGTTTGGGAAGGGAGGCAATAACGATCGACACAGCCCGAGGAATGAAGTGACCCGGGGCGGTCAATTCTATGTTCGGCGTGGCATATGCGATCGCGAGACTTTCGCTAAGTCACTGATCTACAATGTAGAGTCAGGACTTAGGGAAAGTGGCGGAGGGGGCGGGATTCGAACCCGCGCTAGGGTTTGACACCCTAGGACGGTTTAGCAAACCAACCCAACAAGCCGCAAGATGGCCTCGCGATCCGCCAACTTCTTGAATTCATAAATAAATTTACCGCGCACCACACGCTAACAGCGCAGAAGACGCCGGTTTGCCCGACACGTTGGGTCGGCACAAATTACTTCACCGGTCCCGCCTTGGACAGCAGCACCGCTGCCTTGTCCGCACCGCTCGACGATCCGAAATAGTAGGCCACCACCTGCTCGGCCTTGGCCGACACGTAGCCGACCAGCGATCCCGCGAACGCGGCGGCGGCGGCATCCATGCCGGACAGGCCCCAGCCCAGGACGTAGGCCACGGTCCCGAAGAACCCTCCGACGATGACGAAGGCCAGCACCTTGGGCGTCCAGTCCTTGGCGTCCACCTCGCGCTTGCGGGCGCTGTCGCGGTCCCCCGCCGCGATCCGCTCCAGGTCGATATCAAGTTCGCGCATTTTCACAGCGAAATCCTGATCGGCCTTTTTCAGCGCCAGCAGTTGCTCGGGCGTGGCGCTGGTGACGGCGGCCGCCACGCTGTCTTCGCTGTCATCGCCCAGGCCGAACGCCCTGGCAATGGCCTTGGTGGCAAGGCCAGACAGCGGACCACCCAAAGCAGTGGCGATGCTCGGCGCCACCGTGCCGACGATCTTCTTCCAGTCCATTACGCAATCCTCCGGTTGGTGTCGAGGTCGAGGGCCAAGGCGACGCCGCGATTAATATCGGCGTCCGAGATCAGCGCCGCCGCCTGAGCGCCGTTCTCGTGACGGATGATCGCCCGCACCAGGGCGGTCATCACCAGGGCAGGCAGAGGGGCGGGCAGGGGATCGTCCGGGCCGACCTCGGCCGCACGGGCGACGGCGGCGACATAGGCCCCGGTGTCGTTCTCGTTCGGCGGTGCCCATCGCGTGATGAGGCCGCGCACGGTGTCGAGGCCGTATTTGCGGCGGTAAGTCCCCAGCAATTTCCCAACGGCGCGGATGCCGTGAGCCATGCTGTCGAAGCGGCAGAAGCGGGGAGAGGAGACGCCTTGTTCGACACCCAGGCACCCGACGAAGCCTTTGGTGCCGGGTCCATAGTCGATGTTGCCAGGGTTGTTGTTGCGGATACCGCGCGGGATCGTGGACATGGTCAGCCCTCCCCGGCAGTGTTGGACCGCGCCGCCCGATGCCAACGCCACACCAGGAAGGCGAGGCCCATGGAGAGCGATACGAACGACAAGACGACGTTGATGGTGGACAGCACCGGCACCCACGCGGGCGCGGTCAGGGCGGCGACGATGGAAGCGTTATCGATTCGCTCAGGCATTGGAAATCCTTTCAATCGGCCATGAAAAAACCGCCTCCGGGAGCCGGGGCGGTTGGCGAACGTTTGTGATTGGGCGCGATGGTTAGACGGTGGGTTTGGGGATCGCCGATTTGATCATCTCGACCTCGGCATCATATCGGGCCAAGTCTCCGAGCCTGCCCTGGCGGGCATCCTGTTCGGCGGCTCGAACTGCGGTATCCGGCCACCGTGCCAAGATGATCTGGCGGCGACGCCCCGCCCAATTCCCGTCGTCCGGGATTTGAACCAATAGATCGGTAAGCCACTGCACCATAGTGTCACTCCGCGTAAAGGGCCGGGGCGGCGATGCGCTGGGCCTTGAGATTGAGGGTCTTGATGCGGGCCACCAACGACGTGCCGACCGGCTGCGCGGCCAAAGCGGCGCGGGCCCGGATCAAGGCATAGGTGCCGTCATAGGCGGCCAGGACGGCGATCGCCGCCGCCGTCCAGGATGCCCCCCCGTCGCGGCTGATCTCGGCGGTCAGATCGGTGCCGAGGACGGCAGCCCCGCTATCGTCGTGATACAGCGCGTAGGCCGAAGCGTAGGCCGGGGCGGACGCGACAGATACGACGTCGCTGACCAGCGTCATATTTACGGGGGAGGGGTCTGTGTAGCCGTTTATATCGGCGTAGATAGCGCCGCTGGTCGATACTTGACCGTCGCCAAGCCAGACAAGAGCTAAATACCGGCAAGCAACTGTCCCCGTGACTGAATAGTCCGTCGCCGTTTGCGGTGAGGGGTTGTAACTTGACGACCCGAAAGGTGCCCAGGTAGAGCCGTCTGTGGATGTGTAGAAACGATACGCCCACGCGGAGGGTACCCCCGGCGTCCAGTTCAATTTGAACTGTTTTACCTCGGCCTTGGTCAGGTATATTACCTCACCGAAGTCTAGCTTACCGAGTATACGCTGACTTGTTGGCTTACCTGACAAATCCCCAGGACGTATTTCTACAGTGGTCCCGATATTGTTATCGTTAATATTTGCCGCGACCCCGGCGTGAGGAGCGTACGGCAAAGACGGCGTGGCCGTAGCCACCCTGCCGTAGCCCGTGGGCATGTTAGTATAATAGTTCGGGGATGCCGCCACCCATGTCTGGCCTGTGCTGGCGCTCCACTCGTCTGACGCCAACTCCCACTGGTGGCCCTGGACCAGCGCCCCCGAGGTGATCGCGCTGTTGAGCATCAGGCGCAGGTTGGTCAACGCGATCTGTCCCCGCATCGGGTCCAGCGCGCTGGATGCTGTAGTATCGACATAGGCTTTGACCGCCTTCTGCGACGGCACTTTTACGTCGCTGTTGGTGCCCAGGGTCGGATCAGGATCGAGGGTGAAGTCGATCGATGCAGCAGAGGCAGCAGCGGCGGCGGCGGCATTGACTGCTTCGGCGGCGCGGGCGGCGGTTGAGGCGGCATCTGCGGCCGTCGAAACGGCGGCGCTCTGAATCGCGGCAATCAGCCCATCCGGATCATCTCCCGAACCGATCGGAACCTTGGGCGTTCGGTCGATCTGTTCCTTCAGTTCCTGCGCAACGAGGGTAAGCCGGTCGAACGCCCCCTCATGGACCTCGGCATAGAACGCCCCGGGCCCCAGGTCGACAGGCTGTGTGATTGCGGTATTGCGCCTGATCGTCAGCCGGTTGCCGCTGGCGATGGGGGTGCCGGTCTTGGGATAGGTGATCGAGCCGCCAGCAGCGGCACCGATCCCGGTGATCGTGTAGGCGGCGCTCGACACCACCGTCTCCAATCCTGAAGCATCGGTGATAATCACCTGGGCATCGCTCTCGGCCAGGATCGGGAAGGCAAACGGCCAGACCGTGGTCGAACCGTTGGCGGCATAGGTGACGGCGCTGGCCGTCGATGAAACGGTCATGGGGCAACCTCCATGGATTTTCGCGAAACTGGAAAACCACTTGAAAAAGCTTCGTTTTCCGCTGTGCAGGATGGCGGCCGAATTTCCGGCCGAATTTCCGGCCGAATTATCGCGCCGTGCCGTCCTGGCCGGTCAGGATGCCGGACACGACATTACCGATATGGCGGGGGCGGGAATCGCCCTCGGCCACATCGACGGCATAAGAGGCGGGTTTGCGCAGCCATCCCAGCGGGAGGCCGAGAACGGTGCCGATTGCGTTGATGCCATCGGCAGTGGCGCGACTCTTATCGCCATCGGCGAAGATCGCGGTCGGGACGGTCTTTACCGCCCGGACCGCGCCTTCGATCATGCTGACCGCCGGTGCGGTTGAAAGCCTGTCGTCATAGGGTTTGTCGTTGAACTGGTTGGCGATCAGGTTGACGGTCTGGCCGACCCCCGGAACGAACGCAGCGAAATATCGCAGTTGCGACAGCAGGAACAGCCCGGCCAGATCGTCAGCCCATCCGTCGTCATCCTCGTCGCCAAGTTCTCCCTTCGCCGCCTGGGTGATCGCCTCTGCCACCACCGCAGGCAGGAAGCCGCCGAAGAAATAGATCGCGGCCAGTTTCCCAGCGCCGCCGTTCCATCCTGCCTCGCGCAACGTGATGGCGATCTCGGTTCCGACCATGTTCGCCTGGGCATTGAAGTAGCTGTAGAACATCGTGAACAGCCGCGCCCAGGTCGAGCCGGTTTCGATCCGGCTGACATCCTCGGGGCTGAAACTGCCCTGGCTGGTGCGAACCGCGCTGTCGGCCCGGCGCACCGCTTCCGCGTCCTCGATGCCCGTCGCCGCGGCGTGATCGTAGGCCGCCGCCCACACCACACGGTCAACCAAGTCCTGCGCAATCTGCTGCGCGAAATAGCCGTGGCGCAAGGCGATGTCCTGAGCCTTACCGAGCGCCCCCTTGTGCGTCAGGATTCCATCGATATCGGCGGCGATCTCGCGAGAGGCCGAGTCCATCCGATCGCGCATGAAGGCCGACTTGACTGTGATCGCGGCGCGGGTCATCTCGGGATCGCGCCAGACGGTGACCAGGGACCGGGCCAACGCTGCCGGGGGGACGATCACCGCTGCCGAGGCGATGCCGGTTACCTGCTGTGCCGCATTGACCAGATTGCCCACCATCGCCTGCATTCCGGCTGACCGGCGGAGATAGCGGAAGATCGCGTCACCAGCCCGACCACCCGCGCCTGTGGCGGGAGCGTCCACCGTCTGGCGGGCCGTGCGCTGGAGCCAGGGAACCAACAGGTCATTGATCGCGGTCTGATCGACCCCGCCCATGATCGCGCCGAAGTCGGACCGCTTGACCAGACGGGCAGCTTGACGGATCGCTGGTCCGACATGGCTGAACAGCAGCACCTTGTTGACGTGGGACGGGATCATGGCGAGGTCGAGCAGCAGGGGCTTGTTATATTCCGACCGGCCCTTGGTGAAACCGCGCGCCGCCGCCGGGAACATGCTGGCGTTTTGCAGGCTCCCGATCGCCTCGGCGTCGAGGTGGCGGGCGCTGTCGGTGTTCTGGTCGCTGTCGGTGATCGCCGGGACATAGCCGCCGCGGTACTCGCCGAACGGGGTCTTGATCGGGCTGGCCTCGATCTCCTTGAACGAGAACCCGAACATCGCCTTATGTGCCGCCTGAGCAGCCGGTTTTGTGCTTTCCAGCAAATCCCAGACGCTTTGCGCCATATCCATGTCGGCCTTGGTCACCACGCCGTCGGCCCACATCCGCGCCATGAAGGCGTCCCAGCGCGAGCGGTCGAGCGTCCCGTCCTTGGTGGTCGATCCCCAGCCCCGGCGACCGAGCAGCAGCTTGCGAAGATTGCTGTCGTTGCCGCTGTGCAGGATCGCGGCCATCAACTGGCCCTTGGTGTCGAAGGTGAAGTCGAGTTCCTGAGCGGCGATCACCTGGGGTTTCGACAGTTCGCCCATGCCGGGACGCAGGATATCGAGGATCTGCGGCAGGATAGACCGCCGCGCATCGCGATAGGCATAGACCGCCTCGGACACCGGACGCCACAGATAGCGGGTCAGCGCTCCGATCTTCCCGTCATCCAGATCACGGGCCCAACTCTCGACCCGGCGGCCCGCCGATACCAGACCGAGGAGCTTGGTTCCGGCCCGTTCCATCCGGGTCGGATCGCGGCTGTGGTCCGGGTCTTTGATTCGGTCCCCAATCTGCGCTTCGATATCGTGGACGATCTGTTCAAACTCGACCCGTTCGCCATCGACCAGGGCGGACCGGGCATTGCGGCCCATCGTCAGCATGGCCTGAACCCCGTCGCGCAAATCCCTGAATGCCGCCAAGGTCATGTCGCGATAATCGGGCGCAATCTCGACCCGCCGCCCGTCCGGCATGAGCCGGGACTTGACTTGACCGGGGGTGGGAGCCTTGGTCAATTCGGCGATGATCTCAGCGATATCCTCGGCCCCGGCGGGGTCGGTCTCTTTCAGCCGCTTGACCCACACCCCGGCGTCGAACTCGCTGTCAGCGCGGGCGAGGCCATAGCGGGCCAGCACCTGCCGCACCGCCCGGAAGAAGTCCTCGTCCATCGTCGCCGCCAGCTTGCCGTCTGGCTTGTTGAGCCGTCGGGCCTTGGCCTGGAATTTCTCGACCTCCGTGCGGGCCTCGCGCGCCAGCCTCTCCAGTTCCATGTTGAGAAGTTGCTGCTGTTTGGCGTCGAACGCCTCGACGTAATCGCGGGCGGCAAGCGCCAGGGTGGCACGGCGCTCGTGTCGTTTGGCCTGGGCGCGGTACATCGTCGCGTCGGTGGCCTGGGAGACCTGCCGGGCCGCGATGAACGCCGCCGCCGCGTCCTTGATCGCGGCATGGTCCATCCCGGCCAGGATGCTCCGGGTCTTCCGTACCGCCGCCCGCTGCGCCGTCCGCTGGAGCGGTGCCGCCTTGGCCTCGCCCGCCGCCATCACCTCGGCCACCTGGGCCGCCGTCACCCCTTCGGCCGGAACACCGGCATTGATGACCTGATCAGTCGAAGCCGCTGCCGTGTCGATTCGCGCTTGGTCGCTGGCGGCACTGCCTGCTCCTTCTTCGGCCTGCCGCCGCGCCGCCGCTTTGTCGATGATGTCGCCCGCCAGACGCTTCAGATATTTCGCCTGGAGCGCTACCGCCTCAATCGCCTTGCCGGTCGCGACAATATCCGCCGCGTCCTCGGCAATCCGCCCATCAGTGACCATGTCGCCGTGACGCTCGCGCATCCGGGCGTCGGTTTCGCGCTCGACCACGTCGTGCAGCGGGTTGGCTTTGGCGTCCATCAGGGCAAGGCGCAGGGCATCGCCATTCGGCAGACCGATCATTCCGGCCAGGATGTGATGATTGACCCCGCCCTTCGCCGTCGTCACGCCGCTCGGCAGCAGGCGGACGATCTCTTCACCGTATTCGGCCACCAGCGCCTTGCGGTCAAGCTTCAGCACCCGAGCCTCGCCGGTGTCCGGGTCGATCAGCTTTGCCCCGTCAGGACCGATCCCCTTCGACAGTGCGACCACCCGATAGGCCGGGCGGCTCCTCACGTCGGCCTCAACCTCAGCGCGGACGCCGTCGCGTTCCGTTTTCCACCACTCCAGACGCTCGCGGGCGAGTTCCCGCATCACCCGGCCTTGCAATTCGGCCTTTGCCTCCAGCGCCGCCTGTTCCTGCCGCGCCTCGATCTCGCGCCGTTCCGCCGGGGTCAGCACCGCCAGCAACTCGGACGGCACCTTGAACACGGTGTCGCGCCGGGCCTGCTCGATCGCATCGTCGCTGGCCAGCAGCCGGTCCATCACGCCCCGGACTTCCGGCGTCAGCTTGACGGAGAGATTGCGGACCTTCTTATAGGTACGGATCAGCCACGCGCTGAAGCGGGCGAACACGTCGCGCAACGCCACCGATGGAGCCTTGCCCTCCATCAAATACGCCTCGATCCCCCGCGCCCATTGCTCGTGCGCTTCGACCGGGATCGCCGCTTGAATGTCTTCAGGGCTGGCCGTCGCAACGTCGATATCGACCCTCAACCAGTCCATCACGGTCTGGAGGTCGCGGACGGTTCGGAGCCTCGCTTCGGGCAGCACCCGTTCGTCGCCCAGGTCGCGGACCATCTGGAACAGCCAGAGGTGGCCGCCCTCGTGCAGGAAGGTCGAGAGATTGGCGCTTTCGAACAGGCGGATGGTGTCGTCGATCGGGTCGAAGCTGCCGCGCAGGCCGCCGCCGTCGGGTTGAGGTAAAGTCCGCTTGCCTTGTCCTTTTCCGGCGAGCAGTATTATTTCGTCGCCCGGTTGACCTGCATCGCGAGATGCAGCGAGGTGCCTGTGCTGAACAACCATCGGTTCTACCGATGGCGGCTTCACCAGAATCGCGGAAGTGCCGATCCGCCGCCGGGCGACTTCCATTTTATGTTCAAGCTGTCCCTTCGAGAGGATCATCGCCGAGATGATCTGGTGCTGCTGCTTCCCCCCCTTGATCTCAAGAACGACGGCCCGGTCGCCATCGTCTCGACGAACGAGGAGGAAAGAATCCTTGCTTGACCCTGGGAGGGCAATATCAGGCGAGGAGAGCACATGCTCGACATGGGTTTGTAGTTCTTCGACAGAGGAAAATCGGAAATCTTCCCCAGATTCTCCGGCCTTCCTCTGGTACTTCCGGAACAGTCCGTCGTAATTCGCCTGGATAGGCTTGTTTTCAATGCCAAGCCACGAATGCAACCAGCCGGGGGTTGGGACAACGGGCTGCCCCAGAGCCACCGTGCTCTGATCTCGCTCCATCAGCCGCAACACATCTTCCTTGGTCGCGAGCTCCGGGATGATCCCCTCTGCCTCCAGCGCCTTGCGCAGGTCGCGGACCGGGGCATCAAGCCGCGCTGCCCGGTGCGGTCGGCCTGGGTCTGGAGCGGGTCACCGGCCCATTCCTTCGCAACCGCCTGCATCAACGCGTCGTGGTCGGCATAGCCGTTGCCGCTGTTGTCGGCCTTGACCTGGTTGTCGCGCAGCACCTCATGCTCGGACACCACCACCTGATCGGCTGAACCGATGCCGGTCCGCCGGAACAGGCCGGGCGCTTCCTTCGGCGTGATCCCCATCGCCGCCAGTTCCTGGGCCAGCGTCGACCCCGGCTTGACGCCCCCCAGGTGGCGGAAGATGTCGAGAACCGGCTGACGCGGCGGCGTGACCTCATTGCCCGAGCGGATGCGCTCCAGCACCAAGTCGATATCGTCAACCGGCAGACGCGGGGCCGGGCCCAAGATGCGAGGCTTTTCTTCCAGCCACAGCGCATCCGGGTCAATGCCGCGATCCGCGCCACGCTGGATCATCCGTTCGCGCCACAGCACAGCCTGGGCCTTGGCCTGAGACTCGGTATAGCGCCCGGTCTTCATCAGGGCCTGGGTAACCTCGTCCTCGACGATCTGGCCGGGCTTTGCTCCCTCGTACTGGATTGAAAGGCTCTCCATCAGGTCGGTGACGTCCTTTCGCCGTTCCGATCCATCAGCCAGGAACGCCTCCACCTCCTTCATTGTCATGTCGGTCGCGCCGCGCCGGGTGCTGCCGATCACCTGGGCAAGCGCCTCGGGGGTCAGCTTGGACGCGGCGGCAAGGTATTTGGCCGGATCGACCAGCACATCCCCGCCAGCAGCCAGCGCCTCGGGCAATTGCGCCGTAACATCGAAGCCATCCAGCGTCGCATCGTCGATCACACCGGACTGGTAGAGCGATTGCAGGCTGGCCGCCGGGATATGCAACTGCCCGTCGCCCGCGATCTGACGCACCAGATCGGCGAACCGTTCGGGATCGCGGGTGGCAAGCTTGGACTCTTGCGTGGCGGCAACGGCCTCGGTCAGGGCGGCGGCGGTTTCGCGGGCCTGATCGACCCCGGCCCGGTCGCGCACGAACGGATGCGTCGCCACCGACAGTCCACCGCCGACACCGGCCCCGACGATGCCAGACCGAACCACCGCCTCGACGGCCTGCCCGAACGTCATCTCCTCGCCGATCACGCCAGCGGAATAAGCCCTCTGCAAGACCTCGGTCACCATTTCCTGGGCACCCTCGGCCACCGCGCTCTTGCCCATCCTGGACAACAATGCCTTCCCGCCGCCCTCCAGCAAGGCACCCATCGGGATCGTCTCGGGGATAGCCTCGGCGGCGGCGAAGAACAGGGAATCGACCAGTGCCTGATTGCTCGAGCGGCCCTTGTCGATGCTGTCGCCATATTGCTCGCCCAGCACTTGGCCGCCGATCACGCCCGCACCGACGACGGGGGAACGGGTCGCGATCCCGGCGGCGATGGCCGGGATCATGTTGGTCGCACCGCCGACGATATCGCCCACCAGTCCCTTCGCCGACCAAGGATCAACGTTCGAGGCGTTTGCTTTCATCGCGGCCTGGGCAGAATCGCGCAGCCGTTTTCCTGCGGCGAAGGTCGGATCGCGCTCCAACTCGGCCTTGATCGCGTCCTCGGCTTTCAGTGACGGGTCGGCCTCGAGCGCTTTCAGCGCCCGCATCTGCGCGCCCAACACCGACACGTCATTTCGGCCGAACATCTCCAGCACGCCACCAGCAGCGGATCGCCATTGCTGGGGGACGTTGGCAATCGCTTTCCCCAGCACCCGACCCCAACTGTCTTCCAGGCGGGCGAGGGAGGCGATGTCATCTTTCGCCAGCGCAGCATTGGTCGGATCGGCCAGGAAGGCCCGGGTTGCTTCCGGGGCGGACCAGAACCGGTCAGCGATCTCGCGGGCCTCGAACTCGGGCAGATCAGCCAGCACTGCGCCAATCGGCATCCCGGACTGACGAGACAGCGACACGGCGCGGGCCGTGGTATCGGGTGAGGCTGCGACGGCATCGCGGGCAGACCCGGACAGGCGTGACCGCAATTCACCCGCCAGGGTCGCGTCCGCTGCCGCCGGATCGAACGATGTCGCAGGGGCCTGGGAAGACAGCGGCGACCCTGCCAGGGTCTGGTCGGCCAGGGCGGGGTCGAACTCAGCCATTGCCGCCACCTCCCGCCGACTGGGTGGGGCGGCGCGTCCCGGCGCGGTGCACCATGATCAGGTTTTCCAGAGTCACCGGCATACCTTTCTGTTTCAGAAACCGGCTCACCGGCAAGATGTCCGTCTCCGGGATGCCGCTGGCCTCGGCAACGCTGGGCAGGGTGTTGCGGTCGATCTTCAGGATGAAATCGGCCTCTTTGTTCTGGCGCATGGCGTCAATCCGGCGCTGTCCGAAGAACGACGAATCATCCTGAAGCAGCATAGACTTACCGAACCGATAGACCTCGTCCGAGGGTGGGGCTTTCTTGTTTTCCTCGTGCCAGGAATCAAGCCACGTCCGCATGCGCTGGTTGGCGACGGCGAGGTTCTCTTCGTTGTCGGATCCGGTCGCCTTCAGAAGCTCCTTCACGACCTTGTCGCCCAGGGCGTAGGACGGCTGGCGGAGCGCGGCCTTTCCCTCTGCGGTTGCCATCTGGCGCTGCTGCCCCTGCCAGTATTCGACCCGATCCGTCTTGTGCGTGGCGTAGAGAGGGGACAGGTCGGTCTGAACGAACTTCTCCGGGTCTTTCAGAGCCAATTCGTGCAACTGGTTCTCGACCTGGGGATTGAACGGAACCACGCCGCCACGGCCATAGGCGGCCTGCATGTGGGTCATGAACTCAGGCCCGGCCATGGTTTGCAGATCAGGCGGGACTGACATAGGGTCAATTTTCTTAGTCAGAACCATGTCCTGAACCTGTCGCCTCGCCTCCTTCTCCTTTTGCGCCAGGATCGCGTTTTCCTGGGCGTGGTCGTGCTCGATCCTGGTCAGTGCCGCTTGGCGATCATCGGGCTTGAGGTCGGCGTTACCCATGATCGCATCGCGTTGGCGCTCGAAAGTGTCGGCGCGCGAGGGGTGGCCGTTACCACTGACCCGGCCCAGAACGTCCTTCACGTAGGCCGATGTCGTCTTCCCATTGGCGTCGGCAGCATCGCGGACCCACGGAGTCTGGCTTCCCGGAGGCGCGATGTTGCCCGGGCCGCTGAAATATCCCACAGCGATCCGAGCCGGGTCGCCGCCAGCCTTGGCGTTCAGGTCCGAGACGATGCGGTCAAACACCGCTTTCTGATGATCGGGGTTGTCGGGCGATTCTCCGGGCTTTGCGTATTGAGCCCATGTGCCGGGCTGGATCTGGTAATCGCCGGTCTTTCCGCCCGATTCCTGCTGATGAATGGCGGTCGCGATATCGGTCGGGCCGCTGGTGATCGCCGGGATAATCAGCGCCTTGACCCGCGCCACCTCTTGATCGACGCGATAGAGCTTCGTCTTCTGGTCGATCAGCGCCGCCACCGGAGCGAATTGTTCGGCGGTCAGGCGACCCTTGTTGTCGTCGAAGAACTTCTTCGCCGCCATCGGATCGGCCTCGGCCATCCGCTGGACCACGCTCGTCGTCCATTTGCTGTCGATGTCGCGCAATTGGAGCTGGAGGCGGGGATCATCGAAGGGGATGCCCTTCTCCGCGCTCCGGTCGAGAACGGCATTGCGGGCCGCGGTCAGCGCGGCATCCCGTTTTCCAGGGTCGTTCCAATAGAGCGCCGCTTCGTCGAGGCTGCTGTTTGCCAGCGAGGCAGACACCCCGTCGCGCCACTTCTCCCGCTCGGAAGCCGCATGACGGGCGGCGGTGTCGAGATCACCAGACAGATCGCGGATCGACGCTTGATCGTAGAGCTTGCGGGCGGCGGCAGAGAGGTTCGACCCCATCCGGACCCGCTCTTCCTCCAGCGCGGCAGGCAGTTTCTGATAGCCCGCATAGGCGGCTTGGCCTGACTGGCGGAAGAAGGCGGTGTCATCGTTGAACAGGACGTTACGCTTCGAAGTTTGAAAGGCGGTCAATGCAGCCATCGCCGACGTCTTGGCGTCGTCCTCGGCCATTCGGACCGCATGAGCCGCCAACTGGTCGCCCATCGCCGCGAGCTTCTGTCCGCCATCGACCAAGGCGGAACCGCCGGTGTCGAACGTCCCGGCGGGGACGCTGGCCGAAAGTTGAGGCGCACCGAGCGGGCGAGTCTCGACGGTGGGTTGGGTGTAGGTAGGAACGCGAGCCATGATTTACCCCATCGCCGTCCAGAAGCCCTTGTTCGCCGATCCGGTCGGGAGCGTCTTGGAGCCCGAGTCGAAAGCCCCAGCGGCATTTAACTTCGCCCCTGTCATCGCTGCCGAGCCCAGCCCACCGATCAGCGTCGTTCCTGCGCCCCAGGCCGCATTGCTGGCGGCATTGTTTCCGGCCAGCGTCGACATTCCTGCCTGGGTGCGGGAACTATAAGCCTGGACGCGGTATTGATAGGCTTCGCGTTCGGCGTTCTGGCGGACGGTCAGGGCGTCCATTTCGCCCAGCATTGCGCTATCGGCCACCACATCGAGGGCCGATCCCGAATCGACCTGGACGCCGCCCGACGCCAAGGCCGATCGCTGAGTTCCGATCATCTGCGACGTTTTCAGCCGCTGTTGCTGCTCGGCTACCCGGCCCCGTTCTTCGGCGTCCTGGGCGGCCCGGTCGGAAATCTTGGCGTTCTGCTCTCCGACGGCGGCCTGATAGTCGGCCATCTTCTTCTGCTGTTCGCCCTGTTGCATCTGCCCATAGGCCGACATACCGGCTGAAATGACGCTGATGGCAACGGCGGCAACGGCGGCATAAACCCCCATCGCTATTCCTCCCCGATCCAGAGATTCCACATATGACCGTCAGGTTCAGCCCCGAGGCGGCGGAACAAAACGTCTTGCCGGTCACCGGCTCCGCGCACTCCAGAGCGCAGGGACAGGCGCTTGACGCCCTTTTCCTTCAACAGCCGGATCGATTCGCGGTGCAGGGCAAGACCCGTCCAACCGCGCCACGCGGGCTTCACGTAGAACGGGATTTGCGCCGCCTGCATTTCGGTCCGGGACTTCAGGCTGGGCGACAAGGTGAAGACCAGATAGCCGACTAGTTTTCCCCCGGCCCGTGCCGTGACGATCTGAAGCAGGCCGGTCTGCGCCATTACCTCGATGAGTGGGATATTCGGGTCGAACACCTCGTGTTCGTAGCTGCCGACCTCGCGGTAATGCTCCCAGATCAGCGGCAGCCCATCCGGCGCGAACGCGAACCAATCCTCTTCCTGGATGGTGACCGGCGACATCATCGCTGCGATATCGGCGGCGAAGGTGTTGACGCGGGGCAACGCCACCTCACAGGCGGCGATCCGGGCGGGCATGTCGATCTGGATGTTCTGATCGGCCAGCGTCTCCCACCATCCCCGGTCCCAGGGCAAACCGAGGCAATGCTCGAACACCGAGCGGCAGGCATCCTCGTCGCGCAGATCCTCGAACGATACCGTCAGGGTGCCGGGAAGCGCTGACACCGCGTCGAGGTGAACCGCCATCTGCTCCAGCAGACCGTCGGGATAGTGCAGGCCGACCGCCTCCATGCTGGTCCGCACGTCCTCAAGATCGCGGCGGACGACGACGAAGCGGACCTCGGGGAACAGCTTGCGGATCACCGGGGCAGCAAACGCCATCGCCGTTTCCGACAGGCCGGTGTTGGGGGCGGCCAAAAGCTTGACCAGACCCTCGATGTTCGACAGACCGAGCAGCGAATCATGACAGCAGACCCACGGCCCATAGGACAGGAACACCGACAGCCACTTGGTCCGCGAGCGCGGCAGGCCAAAGACGACGAACGGAGCGGTCAAGGCGCTCTCCTCTCAAAGCGGTGAAACGGCAAACCGTCCGTTCCCCACGGGGCCGCTGGCGCGATCTCGAACCCAAGCCACCGCAGCCAGCGGATCGACAGCCGGTTGCGGGCGTCAACGTGATTGGTCAGCAGCCGATAAGGGGCCTGCATCTGGTCGACCATTCCCCGGCAGCGCCGTAGGAATGCCATCTGATGGCGCTCCAGATCGTCGGAGGCCAGTAGCCAGGGCGAGCCGATCCGGCTCACCAGCGACAGCGGGACGACACCCCAGAGGCAGACCAGCACACCGTCGGCCAGACCGGCCCATGCGTCGCCACAGGACAAAAAGCACGGACGTCTCTAGAGCCTGGATCGGCGTGACGCGGTGCGAGGCCCAGACCTCGGCCCGATCGGCAGCGCGCAGCCGGTCGGCCAGATCGGCCGCATCTTCCAGTGTGGCGGGCCGGATCGTGACGTCAGCCACCGATTTCGATATCCGGCATGATCGCCAGCACGGTCAGCGGCACCGGGGCGTCCTGACGGATCAGCACCCGACCGTTGCTGTTCCAGGCCGGTTGCAGGATCAATTCTTTGTCGCCGCTGTAGAGGCCGACCGGAGCCGAATAGGCAGTGATGTTGATCTTGGTGGCGGTCAGCTTGTCCGCCGACGGGCCTGCCTTGAATTCGCGCGACTGCCACAGGCGCAGCGTGACGCGGGCAACCGTCTTCCGCCGGGCCTGCACTGTCCCGGTCTGGGTCATGCCGACATCGATGTCGAGCGTCTCCAGGTCGCACTGATACGGCAGGCCGACATGCACTTTCGAGTAGGGGCGGGGCAGGGTGACTTTTCCGCCGCTCACCACCTGGGGCGTCAGGGCGTCTCCGTCGGCCAGGATCGCGACCGTCTTTCCTTCAAGGTGATCAAGGCCCGATACCGTCGTCACTGGAGCGCCGGAATAGGTCAGGCCGCTATCGACGCAAAAGGCGTCCTCGATCGACTGCCAAGACCGCTCGTGCAGCCGCTCGATATAGCGCCGCGTCTGGCCGCCGATAGTCCGGCGCACCACCGCATACAGGATGTCCTCGGCCCCCTCTGACACGACGCACACCGATTCAAACGCGCCGTCGGTGTCGTGGCGGTGCCAGCCCCAGACCTCATGTTCACGCATGTAGGTCAGGCCGAGGAGAACGCCGTCATCGCGGACCGCCCAGACGATACTGTGCGGCACCTGGGCATAGGCCCAATCGACGATCTGGCGCCCCTCGAACAGGTGATTGCTCAGCACGGAGAGGTCCGAGCCGGTGAAGCCGTCCACCTCGAGCTTATAGGCCAGATCACGGACGATGCTGCCCTTGTCCTGCACATAGAGGATGGTGTTGCCGATGACGATCGGTCGGACGTGGGACGCACCACAATAGGATTGCGGCTTAACCTTGATCGACGACGGGGTGATCGGGTTGCCGCTGCCACCGCCGGACACTCGCCATTCTGCGTCACTGGTCAAGGCGATCATGTCGCCAAGCGGGATCAGGTGGCGGACCTCGTTGACCTGTCCGCCCTCAATCGTGAACGTCACCGCTTCGTCGTCGCGGGCCGGGCGGGAAACGTTGAGATTGGTGAAACTGCTGACCACGCTGCCCCAGACGGTCCGGGGGGCGGTGTCCGACGACGCCCAGTACAGGCGCTGTTCATAGAACTCGACGGTCGAGGGATAGGTGCCAGCGCCGGTAAATGGGTTGCGGCTGCCCGGTGGGGTCAGCGACACATCGGCAGTGACGTTCTTGTCGTTGAACGATGTGCTTTCGGTGACCCCGAGGAAGCCATAAATGCCGTTGTCGTTCTTGTAGACCTTGTACTGCGTGCAGCCGGTCACCGCAGTCCAGGAAATCGTGACCTTCCCGCCTGCTGGCCACCCGCTCGACGTCCAGCCATTGCAAGCCGCCACCGCCGACGGCAGACTTTCCTCGCCGGTTTCGTCGCTGATCGCGGTGACCTTGTACGAAAGCGGCTCCGATCCGCTGCCGGACGGTGTCGCGGTCACGCTGGCCGGGGCCGGTGTCGCGGGAACGAAGGCAATTGTAGACGGAGTCCACGCGGCATGGCCGGTGCGGGCCAATTTACGCGGCGCATGATTATGGTGGGCCAGAAACATCGTGTCGGCACGCCCGGCGAACGACAGGCGGGGCAGATCGGCCTCGGTATAGGGCATAGCGATCTCATAGGGGACGCCACCGCTCATCACGTGGCCGCCGTCCTTGATGACCCGCATATAGGAGGTGCCGAACTCCAGCACGTATTGCTGGTTGAGATTGAACCGGAACGGGATCAACCGAACTTTTTTGCTGCTGTCCTTGACCTCAGCCACGAACTGGAAGCCGGGCCGGGTCGATGCCCCGCCGTGGGCATGCAGGAAGAAATTGCGGCACGTCCGCAGGCCGACCGCATATTTGTTGATGTCGGTGCGGGCATAGAGGGAGGGAGCAACCTCACCTCCGGTGAAACTGGGCTGGTACGTCCGGACAGGCATGGTCAGGGCCTCCAGGGATACCGGGTGTCGCCGCCGCCGATGCCGCGCGCGACGATCCAATCCGCGTCGGCGGGGACGTCGAGCTGGCCTTCGTTGCCGTCGGCGCGCTGAGCCTGGGCGATGGCATTGAGATACATCGTCTGAGCCATCTGCATGATGTTGCGGTCCCGCGTGATCGGCATGCAGATCGAGGCCGCTAAACGCCAGGAAAGCGCCTCGACAAACATCGGGTCGAACAGCGCCGCCTCGGTCACGCGGGCGGTATAGACCAGGGTGGCGGATGCCTGATCCGTCAGCAGAATGCGTGCTGTGCCGCCGCTATTGCTCTCGACAGAGAACGGGATGCGGGTGGTCCCGGAGGTGTTGACGATCTCGCGGGCCAGCAGGCAGTCGGTCGGCAGGGCATAGAGATACGACCAGGGGGAAGGCGGTGCCTCGGACAGGGCCGCCAGCACCGCCCGCTTGGTCGCGAAGTTCCACGGGAAGTCGCGCAGTACCGCATCTCGGGCGATGTCGTAATGCAGATTGCAGGCGTTGGCCTCGGCCGATCCCTCAGTCAAGGCGTCGATGGCCCCCGCGCCCAGGTGTGACAGTGCGATGTTGCAAATCTTCACGGGCGAGGAGGCCATCGGATCAGCCCTTCTTCTTGGCCGGGTCGGTGGCGGGCTGGTCGACCTCGGCAGGGGCGTTCGGGTCCCACCCGATCGGGATTTGCCACGAGGGAGCGAAATCCTCGGGCCGGTCCAGATCGAAGGGCTTGTCCTTGGGACGGTTGACGCCGCCATAGAGGCCGTCGTCTTTGGGGCGCACGGTATAGGCCATGGTTACCTCGGCAGGTAGGAGGGGAGGATGTCGAGCTTGCCAGCCGCCGCCGCGTCGGTGGTGGTGATCACCGCCTTCAGGTCGGTCTTGACGGTACTGGGAAGCACGAAGCGGGCCAGTTCCACGCCCTTGGCGATGGACCCGGACCCGGCGGCGGCCGTCAGGCTGTAGATCGTCGCCAGATCGGCATAGGCGGCGGCACCGTCGCGGTGCTGGAGCTTTACGGTCAGAGCCTTGGTGTCGGCAATGGTGATCGCGGTATTGGCCCGCACGATCACCTCCAGCGCGCCCAGGATGCCGGAAGCCTGGATCGGTCCCTCGTTGCCGTCGGCGCTGGTGTTCTGGGGGAGGGTTTGCGCGTTGGCAAGCGACTCCCCGTAGACCCGCCCAATATGGGTCAGGCCATCGGCCTTCTTATACATGCTGGATTTCTCCCTTACGCCAGGGTGACGTTCGATTCGGTGGCGCGGTAGAGGTTGTAGGAGGTGACGAACGGAACGCCGCCCCAGCTCTCCAGGGTCCGATCGATGTTCTTGTCCGCCGGACGCATCTGAACGCGGCCATCCTTGAACGACCGGCACAGGGCGTTAACCACGTCGCGGTGGGCCAGCAGCATCGTGCGGCCCGAATCGGTGGCGCGAACGTCAGACAGCAGATCGTCGATCTGCGCGGCGGTCGGAAGCTTGTTGTTGGTGATGTCGATGTTGACGATCGCGCCGACATTGCGGTCGCCGGTAATCATGAAGCCGAGATCGGTCTTCATCCGGACGCCGTAGCCCAACTGCCCGGCCGCGTTGATCTTGTAGAGCGATCCGCCGTTGATCGCTTCGGTGTCGAACAGGACGCCGTTGCCGAAGCCGTTCGGATTGTGCAGGCCGGTGCAGACGCCTTCCTCGAACCGCACCGCGACGATCGAATAATTGGCGTTGGCCGACCCGCCCGCCGAGTAAGCGTTGCGGGGCGTGGTGGTGGCGAAGCGGTCCAGCACGTACTGACGCAAGTTATTGACGACGATGGTGCGCTCGGTGGACTGACCGGTGGCCTTCAGGACCGGGGCGGTGCGGTCGGCGAACCATTTTTCTTTGCCGCCATACTGCCGGGCTTTGTCCTCGGTCACCTCGATCAGGCCGCCCATCTTGGCCAGGTCGAACTTGATCAGGGCGGTGGTGCTGGTGACGGACGGCAGCGGCTCGTCCATCGCGACGAAGCCCATCGCGTCGGCACTGACCAGCTTTTCGGCGGCATGCCACAGATCGTGGGTGGCGGCCTGGAACGGGATCAGGTCGAGGATCGGGGCTTCTTCGGTCAGATGGTCGATCTGCTTCGGCTGTTTCTTCGACTTCTCGAGCGAAATCGCTCGCAGGGTATCAAGGGGCATGGGTGAATCTCCTTGGGGTGATGGCGGCTATTTCGCCTTGCTGAAAACGTCCCGATAGAAATCCTCGGTCGAGACAGCCGAATCGGCACCAGCGGGAGCGGTCGCCCCGACCGGCCCCGGCTCGGTGACGGTCAGACCCGCCCGATAGAAGGCGCGGACGATTTCGGGATGATTGCCCAGGCCGGTACCACCCGGGTTTTCTTCCGGGTGGTAGGGGTTGAGCAGGGCCCGCAACTCGGGGGTGCCGAACTGCGCCAGCCCCCGGCCGGCGATCGCGAGGCTCTTCGCGAAATTGGCCCCGCCGTATTCCTTGTCGGTCTTGGCGGTGTTGACCCATTCGGCGGCCATCGCCTCGCGGGCGGCGGTTTCCTGTTTGATCTGTTCAACTTGAAAGGAAACCAGCTTCTGCGCTGCTTCCTTCGACAGGCCGAGATCGGCAGCCAGAGACTTGAAAACGGTGGCCCGGGCCTGATCGACCGGAAGGCCGCCGGTGTCGAAATCGCCATAGCTCTCGGGGGTGATAGCGGGGACTTCGGTGCCGCCTTCGGTCTTTCCGTCTTTCGCCTTCGCCGGATCGCTCTCGGTCGGGGGCGGCGACGGATCGGCCGGTTTTTCGCCACCGGACGCCGGAGCAGCAGCGGCAGGCGCGGGATCGGCAGGGGTGGCGGAAGCAGCCGGTGCGACCGAGGCGGACGGGGTGGCAGGCTGGCCGCCCGAACCGCCATCTTCGGCGGCGCGGAGCAGGCGGGGAAATCGGAACATGCGCGCCTCCTCAGATCACGTAATCGGTGGGGGAGGTGGTGGCCTCGACGACCTGCCAGTCGGTGGCGAGCATGTCGGTCTGCGAGGCCAGCCAGCCCATCAGGATTTCACCGCCAGCCGTCTTCATGGTGATGGCCGGAAGGACGGTCGCCATTCCCCCATTCTTTCGAGCGAACTCGGCGTTGTGAGGAGACCAGAAATTCTCGGCGGGGACTTGACGAGACCCGTCGCAGGAGAGCGACAGCCACATCCCCTTGCCTTTCCAACCCTCGCGGACGACGCGCTGTCCGGCTTTCAGCGCCTCGATGGCAACGCCAAAATCGAACGTGCCGGTGGTGTTCCAGCGGGCGGGTTCTTGGCCGGGCAGGTGATAGCCCGCCTCGAACGCATGGGCGGGCGACAGAGCGCTGTATCCGTCCTCGTACTCGACGAGGTAATGACCCTCGACCGGCCCCTGCCAGCGGGCGAGGATGTTGGCTTTGACGTTGATCTCCTCGCCCTCGGTCGTGGTGACAAGCCGATAATCCTCGGTCTCGCCGTGGATTACCTCGGAGATGGTGGCAATTTGCGCAGCCTTGACGCGCTTGTGGCACTGATAGGTCAGCATCTTTCCTCCAGAATCAGAAAGGCCGCCCAATTGGGCGGCCCTGGTTGACGATCAAACGGCGCTGTTCTGCGCTATCTCTCCCTGCTGGCATGCATCGCCAGCAATGCCCCGGCGGCCAGTGGATCGGCGGCCATCATCTCGCGCAGCAGCCACAGGCCCGCCCAGCGGATACCTTGCTGATAGGCGGCGACACCGGCATCCGTGGGCACCGCTCCGGACGATAGAGGACCAGTCGCGTCGAGAAACCGCATCAGCACCCGATTCCCCTCGGGGCTCTCCATCAGCGTCCGCAGGTCGGCCAGATCGCGGGAGCGGATCGCCTCGGCTGTTTCCAGGCCATCGGCTACGGCGGCGGGGTCGCCCGCATCGAAGGGAGCGGCGGTCACGACGCGGCCTCGATCGGTTCGATTTCGGCCAACGCCAACTGGCGCATAGCCCACGCGGCTTGCTCCGCCGTCTCGATCTTGGTGCTTTCCCAGAACCTGACGTAGCCGCTTTCATAGACCTGGGTATCGACCAGGATTTGGTCGGGCTCCTCGCCCCGCAATTGGTTTGCACGGTCGTTTAGCCACCGGGCGTATTGTCGCAGATCGTCGGAAATACGCAGAAGCTCGTCCGCCGTCCAGGGGCGGTCGTGCCCCTCAAGGCGCATCGCATCGGAATCACCAACCAACGCAAAGGCCGGGTTCTCAGCTTCGCGCCTCCGTTGCTGCCGCATTTGGGCCAGATCGATAGTCATCCCACCGCCGCTCCCAGCATGGCGGTCAGCGCGTTCTGTCCGCCGGTGTCTGTTTCGCTCAACACCTTGGCCGCCTGCGCCCCAGTCTGAGCGGTCGTGGCGGCATTCTGCATCGCCTGCATCTGCTGCATCTTCGCCTGCATCGAGGCCCGGGCCTTGCGGATGTCGGTGACCTTGTCGTCCGATACCACCATCTTGACAGGAGCGCCGATGGCCTCGCGGTATTCGTCGACCGTTTGGTCGAAATCAACCTTGTCCAGCACTTCAGGCTTCACCGCGGCGAGGCTTCCGACGAACGACATCAGGCGCTCGATTGACCCGACCGCGACCGACTTCTGCGCTTCGGCCAGGATCGAGATGTACTCGACCCGGAGTGGCTGACCGGCCAGCGCCTCTGGTGGCGGCGGGAGCAGCGGGCCACGCACGCCCAGCGCCCAGAACGGGGCCGACTTCCTGACCATGATCCCGAAAACGCGGTCGATCAGCGGGTCGAGCAGTTCGTGGTGCAGGCGCTCGAGTACCGGCCCCAGCATCAACAGCTTTTCCTGGCGACGCGCATCGATCTCGGTGGCGGTGACGTTCGATCGCTCGATGTCGGTCACGATCATCCAGACGTCGGCATAGAACGCCTGCTGAATGCGCCGCCGGACAAAGTCCATCGCGTTCTGCATCTCGACCGTGCGCGGCTGCACCTCGTACATCGACCGGATGCCGCCGTTTCCACCCTGGCCGGTGTCGTCGACGAAATTCACCCCGCCGGGCAGGGCATTGATCGGCGCGCCGCGCAGGGTGGTCGGTGCGGTCAGCGGCGGGTTGACCATCTTGTCGATAGCCTGGGCCAGCCGCTTCTCCATCACCTGGAGCTGCATCACATCGCCCAGGGCATCCATCGCCGGGGCGCGGCCATAGATGTCGGACCCGGCCAGATGCCAGCGCGGGCACATCGCCGGAAATTCGTCGTAACCGCCCTCGCGGAGGAAGGCATCAACCCGTCCCCCTTTCTCGAACCAGACCTCGACGAACGGCTTTCCTCCCGCCTTCCGGCTCGGCTCGATGGCATGAACGACCTCGACCCATTCGTCGACACGGCCCTTCCGGTACTGATCGCGGACAGACTGGCTCACCGCGTCTTCACCGAACTCCTCGACCAACTGGCCGACGGTCATGCTGTATTCGCGGTAGAGGGTGTCGACCTGACCGGCGCTGTTCTGCGCCACCCAATATTCGCCTGCCGTCAGGGTCTGGCAGGTGATGATCGGGCCTTCCGGGTCCATGTTCTCGTAGACCAGCATCGCCGCCGTTCCGAACGCGGCCAATTCCTCGTAGACCGAGTAGAGCGCGTTGTAGAGGCTCGATCGGTTGAACACCTCGCGCATCAACCGCTCGACATCGGACAGCCACGTCTTGACCTCGTCGTCCTCGGCCAGTGCGGGATCGGGAGCGCCGAGGCGGAACCAGGGCCGGGCCGGGCTGGTGACGCCGGACATCAGACCGGACGCCAGGGTGCGATGCGCGATGGTCCCGGTGTTGTCGATGATGTCGCTGTTGCGCCGGTCGCCCTTATTGCGATCCGTGGTCAGAAAGCGGCCCCGACGCGGCAACAGGTAGGTGGAGATATCCTGCCAGTGGCTGACAAACGATGACCGCTCCGTCTTCAGTGCGTCAAGGCGGCGCAGATAGCGGGCACGGCGGTCGGTGTCGGCCATGGATCAGCCTCCCAGCAAGGTTTTCTTGGACGTCTCGGCCTGCCCGAGGACGCCCTGACCGCCGGTAAGCAGCGTTCCCCCCATCGTCGATCCGGCGGCGGCAAGCTGCTTCCGCGTGGTATCGCTGGCCTGCTGCACCTGGGTCGAGGCCAGCTTGACCGGCTCCTTCGGCGGCTCCTGCGTCGGAACCGAGGGGGTGCTTCCCCCGCCACCCATGCACATATCGAAAAACCCCTTCAGCTTTGCGCGAACGATTGGCGCGGGTCGTATTCGGAGCGGGCGAAGGTCGTTTCTTCGCGCCCCACCTTCATCGTGCGCCGGTTGGCATAGACCACCGCGTCACCCCGGTCGGGGCTGCGGCCGATCCGTTTAATCAGCTCATCCTTACCCTCGATTAGGATGCCGCTGCTGGTCAGCGTCCATCGCGGCGCAGCCATATCTGCCAGCAACTCGCGATCCGGCGGCAGGGCCAGTCCATCGCCGTGCACCGGGTCGAGTGCCTCGCGAAACTTCCACCACAATTCGGCCCGTAGGTTTGCAAACCCCAGACGTCCAGACTTGTCGCGGGCATGGGACTTCGCCGCACCATTCAGGCCGACCACCTGCACACCGGCTCCTTCCAGATGGTCGTAAACCGATGCTCCGACGCCGATCACGTCGAGTTGGATCGGCGCACCGTCCTTGACCGCGCCGACTGCCAGGCCAGCGACCAGCGGACCGTTCGGGGTGGCCGATCCGGGCCAAGCCTGCAACTCGGCGAACCACACCCCATGACGAGGAGACAGGATCGTCTTGTCCTGTCCACCCCGGGCGATGTCGAGGCCGAGCGCATCCATCGGCTTTCCCTGGCCACCGTCCGGACGCCACCGCGCTTGCGCCGCCTTGATCCAGTCGGTCGGGATCACCTGGAAGGCGTTGTCCTGCTGCATGGCGGCGAAATCTCCGTGGCGGAAGGCGCTTCTCAGGGGCTCGGGCAGCATGTCCAGCGTGGCCTCGTAATCGCTTCCAGCCAGGAAGGCGTTATCCTCGACCCGGGCGGGAACGAAGGTCCGGCTTTTCGGCCGCAGAACCTTGCCCTCGTGCTCGACCGGCTCCGGTCCCGGAACCTCGACGTCGCGTCTGTCGATCGAGACGAACCACCGCAGTTCTCCCGGCTTGGCCGGGTTCGGATGGTTCCGATCCAGCCAAGGGCCGAAATAGTCGATGATCCAAAAACCCTCGGTGTCCGTCGGCGGGTTGAACGCCAGGATCACCCGGCACCGCTGCCCCGGAACCGTGGTGCGGTTCCAGGTCATCAGCATCCGAACCTGGAGTTCCAGGAAGTTTGCCGCCTCATCGAAGCCGACCAGATCGAACGGACGCCCCTGGAATTTCTTCCAGTCACCCGGCCTGGGCACCGCACCGAACCGCACTGTCCGTGCTACCGACCTGATCTTCCGACCGCCAGGAACCCCTGCCAATCTACCCCGCAGCGTCCAGGTCCGGCGCTGGCGGGTGAACCGTCCGGCATCGCCGACAATCTCGCCCGATCGGTCTTCCAGGCCCTCAAGCTGCGGCCCTTCCCGGCGGTAAATCACCGCCCTGCGATGCATCGTCAGCGCCGCGCCCAGCAACAGGTCCGTTTTGCCGCCACCGGCAGCACCGCCATACCCCAGAACGTCAGCCGGGCTTAACAGGGCCTCGATCTGCGGCAGGCTGGCCGGTGTCCACAGCGGATGTGCCAGGAGGGTCGCCATCTCCCGGCGCTGCTCCGGCGTCGAGGATCGCAACCAATCGCGCAGTCCGCTCATCCTCGGTCACGGCCTCCGCGTCGTCGTCATCGCCTGCCACCTGATCGCCCGGCAGAGCCACGCCATCGGCGGCGGCCTGGGCGATCATCACCCGGGTGCGAGCCAGCGCCCCGGCTGTCCGGGCGTTGCGGTTGAAAGCGGCGTCGAGCGATCCGCCGCTGGTTTTGCCCTCATCATCGCCATCGTCGGGGCTGGCCTCCGGAACCGGTGCGGCCTTGTGCGCCCGAAAGGCCCGTAACTCGGCGGTGCCCTGAAGGATCGCCAGCCGCTCGCCCTGGGGCAGGGCGAGGAATTCCCGGTCCTCCTCGGTCAGGAGCCGCGACCAGACCCCGTGTTTGCGGGCGTTCTGGTTTCCCATCTGGTCGATTGGACCGGTGCTTTTCCCGCCATGCATCCGACACCTCCCGTTCCGCATGGCGGGTTGACGGCACGGTTCGCCGCTGCGGGTCTTCGCGCCGCAGAGGGGATGATCTGGAGGGACTGGCACATCACCGGGCCGGAAAAAGAAAACGCCCGGCAGGTTTCCCTCCGGGCGCTCGTGTTGCACTTCGAAAAGTCAAACATTCAGTCGGGAATTTGTCAAGGGCTGCATAATTTTAGTCTTGCGTCTCAGTCAAAAACGTCCTATTTTTAGGACATAACGGATGGGGACTGCCCCGCCGATTACCGGGCAAGGAGGCCCTGGGACAATGACCACTTATTTCCACGTAGCTCCGGAAATCGCCGCCAAAGAGATCATCGCTTACGGCCTCAAGTCGCTCCTCCAGCAGCATGGCGGAGATGCGGACGAAGCTATCGCCGCCCACATCGCCCGCTGGTCTGCCCGGACTGACCGTGACGCAGAAACTTTTGACTGCATCAGCCTCGACATTCAGAGCGTTTGCCTCTTCACCGATCTCGACATGGCGACCGCCTGGGCAGCCGAAGAAGAGGGTTTAGTCGTTCTCCGGATCGATGACGAAGACGATCTCATTGAGATCACCGACGATGCCTACGCGGCTGACGACGAGAGTGGGGCCGTCCGGGTCATCAGCTCGGCCAGCGCTGGTGACGGTTACAACATGATTAGCGCGAAATTTGTCAGCATCTCGCGCGTGTGAAAGGCTTTACCGATGTCCACTGACCCCGCCGCTCTCATCGCCGCCGTTGGTCAATCTCTTTTTGGGACCCATTGGCAAACCGATATGGCCGCCGCCCTCAGCGTCAGCGACCGTACTGTCCGCCGCTGGGCTGCTGGCACAGACGCGCCGCGGGCCGGGGTCTGGACTGACCTACATCGGCTTTGCCTGGAGCGAGCTCAGGCGCTTGACGATCTGGCCGAACAGCTCAAAGGGGCAACAGGTGCCTCATAAGGATCGCGCCGCCTATCTGGCCTATCTGGACGCCTACCGCGCCAAGCATCGTCCGTCGCCAGCCCCCGTCGAGCAAGGCGACGGGCTGCCGCCGATCGGCCAGATCGTCTACAGCGACGACGGAACCAAGGTGCAGTGTCACGTCTGTGGGCGGTGGCTTGGTGCCTTGAATACGCACATCAAGACGCACGGTCTTGATGGGGATAGCTACAAGGAGCGCTACGGCTTGGCGCGTGGGGCCTCGCTCCTGCCACCGGCGACGCAAGAGCGATACAGAGAGGTCGCTGCCGCCCGGAATCTCGGCGAGACCTCCGGCCAGTACCTGCCCCCACCCCGACCGCGTGCCAAGGGGATCGAGGTACGGCTATCGTCGCGAATCGAAGAGAGCGCTCAGCGCAAAGGTCGGCGTCGAGGGTAGTCATGCCCACGGCTCCGGATCAGCCCCGATCCCGTCCACTCTCCACCGGGTCAACGAGCGCCCATCCAGCACCAAGGCCAGCACTTCCAGCGCCAGATACCAGCGCCGATACTCGGCCCGGCACATCGCGACGTAGGCCGGGCTGGGGTGAAGTTCGACCGGGCATGCACGCACCTCGACGGTCTGCGGCCGCTTGTGTCGGTGTTGCACCTCGTCATGGCGGATCACCACGCCCAGGTCATGCCGGTAGACCCCGCTCGGGACGAAGTACGGCTCAGACCCCCAGGTCGGCGACGTACCGCGCCGGGCGTGCTCGACCACCAGCCACCGGCCCGGCCCGTCGTCCAGCATCTCGACCGCGCCGACCACCGCGATCGCGTCGGGGTGGACATCGGGGGATTGCTGCCAGCCGGTCGAGCGGATGATGCACCCAAGCTGGCCGTTCATGGCGATGGTCGCCGCGTTCGATCCGCCCCGGCTGAACGCCCCGCCGTCGTCGCCGTCCGCCCCGGCTTCAAGGCCATGCAGCCCTCGGCCGATCATCGCGTCCGCGCACTGTCGCCGGTATGCCCAGTCGAGCAGCCCGACCAGCGTGGTTGATTCGCGGCACAGCGCATGGGGTTGGTTTGGCAGGATCGTCATGCGGCCCCTCCGATGCTCTCAGCCACAATCGACGCAGCGCTCTCTCCCGCAGCCAGACGAGATCGGACCCGCGCCAGCGCGTCCTGATCCTCAGGACTGAGGTTTGAACGCCACCGTGCAATCCTTGCTCGTCTCGCGTCCTCATCAGCCCGTCCCTTGGCATCGAGGCGCGCTCGCAGTTGGGCCTGCTGGAGCCGGTGACGCCAATCGCTGAGACGGGTCATCTCCTCGCCGATCCAGCGCACCACGTCCGCGATCTTGGGCGGATCGGGCCAGCGGTGGGTGCGGGCGACCTGATCGAATGCGGCGGCCAACACGTCAGCCGGATAGGGCGACAGCAGACGCCGCCACTCGGCCAAGGTGGTCGGGTGAGGTTGGGGCACTCCAGCGTCCCACATCCGTTGCATCAGACCGGCGAGGACATGCGGCTCGACCGGAGCAAGGCGGGCCTCAACGTGGGCAAGCGCTACCGGAAGCAGTTCGGCGATACCGTCAGGGAGCGCCTCCGAAATCCCCTCCCACGAGGTCAGGGAACGCCTCAAGCGTGCGGCGTCGGCTTTCGTCAGGGTCATAGCCTGGGCGGCGCGAGTGACGAGGGCTGTGTTGGTCGGTGCCATGGGGGGTGACCTCCGGTTCAGGCAACGGCCTTAGCCGCGCCGCTTTTGCGTCGGAAATTGCTTTGTCGAAAAAGTTCAGCGATGAGGGCAGCCAAGCCGGGTTCGATCTGGACCGTCTGGCGCTATCCAGCACCCGGCGAATGGTCGGCAGGATGTCGTGATCCAGATCGGCCCCGATCTCGATCCAGGTCAAAACCCGTCCACCGTCGATCCGGCAGTTGGGATCGTCCCAAGCCCCGATCGCTTCGAGGGCTTCCCGAGACGGATCGCGCGTCGTGCGCGCTAACAACACGTCAGACTCTTCTGTCCTGTCCTGTCCAACGCGCGCGTGTATCGGCGTTTCCGCTGGAATTCCGGCGGAAGGTTCTTGTTTAAACAGATCGTTTCCGCTGGAATTGTCGGTGCTTTCCGCTGGAATTCCAGCGGAACTCCCCTTCCTTTTTCGCTCCCGATCCTTCGCCCGACGCTCGTTAAATCCCCTCTTTTCCTCCCATGCCTCGGCCACTTTCCGGCAGAGATAGGTGTGATAGAGGCGGCCATCCGAGCAAAGGACGAAGCCGTGGATGGCTGTGGACCTGATCTTTTTCCAGGTCTTGATATCCCGCCCCAGCCCGGACAGATGGCACAGGGTGGCGTCGTCGTCCGGGAGCGACCCGGCGGGGATTTGATGCCACGCCCGCAGCCACAGAGTGACTGCCGCTCTCCACGCGGTGTCATCCGGGGTGGCGTTGAAATCGCTGTTCAGAAGGGCGGCGGCATCCATCGGCATCCAGCGGTAATCCCGTAGATCGCAATCGGCTGGCACCGGCGGTTCAGGTAGGTCTGTCACTTCTTCCCCCTTCGCTTTTTCGGTGCCGCATAGACCTGGGTGGGCGCTTCGATTTCCCTGGCGACAACAGCCCTCCTGAACCGCCCATCGAGCCATTCCGCCGCACGGTCCCGGCATGCCTGGGCAACCCGCAGCCGTTCGGCGTCGGTCTCGCCATCGTGGCAAGCGCGGGTCTCGTGATATTCGGCGAGGCCGATCGAGATGGAGGCTTCGTGGGCGGGGTCGCGGGTCATTCAGCGGCCTCCGGGAACAGCAGGAACTGGCCGTCCGCCTCGATCGCCGGACGTGAGAGCAGCGCGGAGAGTTCGATACGCGAACGCTCCAGCCAGAGGTGATACCCCGTTTCCGCACAATCGCAGTCGGTCCACCCTATGGGCCATTGCATGAGCCATTCGACAAAGCGAGGGTTCAAGCGCCGGGTCGATTTCGAGGATGCGGGACCAGATGTCGGAGGATGGGCCTGGGGCGAAGAGGGGGAGCCATCCATGCCGTTGGGCGAAGGCCAGGCATGCGCCGCTTCCTGAAGGTCCGGCCCGCCCGCGTTCCGGCCGGCCCGCTGGCTGTTGGCCCCGCCCGACAGGGCCTTGGGCGTCGGCCACATCCTGCTGACCTGGGCCAGGCTGTCGTCCCGCTGCGTTCCCGCCGACATCTTGTCGCCGTCCCCGGCGCGGGGAGTCGGCCACGACTTGATGGTGTGGCAAAGCTGATTCTGCGTTTTCGCCGAACCGCGGGCCGATCTGCTCCCGCCTTTGGCATCCACCGTGTTCGGAGTTGGCCAGGTCGTTGCTTTGCTGGATAGGTCCCAGTCGTGCTCCGGGCGGCCATGGTTCACATGCCCTTGCCCTCGCGCCGTCGCCGCCGTCGGAGTCGGCCAACTCTGGCCACGCGCCGCTCCCACCAGGGTCTGGCCGCGTTTCCCGTCCGGCTCGTTCTGCCCCTGGATCGCCGCCGCCGCCGAGGGAGTGGGCCATTGCTGCGCCTTCCCCACCAGGGTGGGGCGCTCGGCTCCCTTCTTCCCCCGATCCCGCGTGTACTGGTGGCCGTGGCTGTCCGTCACCGACACGGTGGGCCAGGACGAAGAGGCGAAGGCGCTCATGGCTCGCGCCGACTTCCGCCGCCGCAAAGAGTCCCGCCGCAACCCTGTAACCCAGGTTTCCCAAGTCATCGACGACTTCACGGAATCCCAGACGAAGATGGTTGGGGACGTTTTCGAGAAAGACGGCGCCGGGCCGCACCTCCCCGACGATGCGGGCGACGTGGGGCCACAGGTGGCGGGGGTCTTCGACGCCGCGCCGCTTGCCGGCGGTGCTGAATGGCTGGCACGGATAGCCCGCAGTGAGGATATCCACGACGCCACGCCATGGGCCGCCGTCGAAGGTGGCAACGTCGTCCCAGATAGGTGCCTGATCCAGTTCCTGTGCTGCCATCCGCGCCACGAGAGAGGCCGCAGCGTGGGTTTCCCGTTCGACGTAACACACAGTTCGATAGGCTGGATCGGCGATGTGGACGGCAAGCTCAAGCCCGCCGGCACCGGCGCAGAGGGCAAGGCCGTTGAGGGGATATGAAGCCATGTCACTTCCACCCCCCGGCCCGGTAGCCGGGGCGCTTTGCAGCCTGGATCGGATCAAGCTCCGTCGGTTCTTGCGCTTCGGGCGTGTTTGCTTTCGGCGCTGTCGGCAGTTTCCGATCCAGCGGGGCCTGCGATGCCTCGGCGTACCGAAGCATCGAGGCCGGGATGCGTGGCTTTGACGGGGGCTTCATGGTGCCCTCGCGATTTCCCGCACCGTAACGACGGTGACGGGATTCACCCCGTACCGCTTATCAGCCGTCAGCCGCACAATCTGCTTATCGTCCGAATAGACGATGCTGTTGAGGCCGTCCCAGATCAGCTTTGCAATGTTGTCGAGATCTGGCTTTGTCGTCGGCCTTTCCTCCCCAGACAGAGCCGCCGCCTGCCGTTTTTTCGGCCAAGACTTCGGGATCGGAAGGACGGCGCTCAAAACCATTTCCACTGGACCCGAAAACGGATCGCGCGAACCCATCGCATCCATAGCCAGAGACGCCACGACACCCTCGCGGGTCTTGGTCGGCTTCGGAGTGAACGCGATAGCTTGACCTGATCTTGTCTTCCCAATGCGCGGCCGACCTTTCCCCATCGCCGCCCCAGGGATCGTGATCGTAACGGAGTCCATCGCCGTTACTCCGCCGCCAGATCGGACCGGTCAAATACCGGGCCGTCGTCCGGCTCGACACCCGCGCCATCGAAATCAAGCTCCGGCTGATTGCTGGACGGAGCATCCGGCTCGGGCTGGCTCCCCTCGAAGCAATCGCCCGCGTCGGCCACGACGATCAGGACATCAAGGCCCTGGGCGTCAAACAGAGCGTGGCGGTGTTCGCTGTCCTTGCGCATGGTCAAGGTGGCCTCGATCGCCTTGTCCTTGTTCGCGACGGTCTTGACCTCGGCCAGGATGACCTGACGGCCGCCCGCGGCGATCAGGCGCACAATGCCCCGCACAAGAGCGCCGCTCCGAATCGTCAGGTTGTCGATCAAGCACTGCTGCTCGACCCGGCTCATCTGCTGCCAGGGCTTGGGCGTGTTCTTGACGATGTCGAGCATATGCCCGGTGACATCAGCGGCCAGGGTGCTCATGTCGCCCAGGATCACCCGGACGTCTTCGGCATCCAGGCCAGCGTCGAGCAATCCGGCGTCGGCGGCGGTCAAGATCACCTCAGTCGCACCGGCATCCTTGGTGCGGGCGACAAGGCCGATCACGTCAGACGTAGGTTCTCCCCGCGCATTGGCGAGGGCGGCGTCCAGGTCGGTGTGGATGATGTCGTTTTCGCTCACTGGCGTTTCCTTTCGGGGGTGATTGGCGGCCCGCTCTGCCTTGCGGGCGTCTTTGATGCGTCTCCGTTCATCTGGCGGCAGCTTCCAGAGCGGGACGGGCTTCGGCATGGCCGCTACAGCGACCCCTCGACCAGCCAGCGGGCGAGGATCAGCCCACCAACGGCGAGAGCGATGACGGCCAGCAAGACCAGCGGCATACGCGGATCAGTCTCGACCGGCTCGAACAGCACCGGCCCTTCGGTGCGAGCGACATCCTCGATGGTCCACACCGAGCGGTTACGGTTGCGAAGGCGATCGGCAGGGCGGAAGGGAAGGGACATGGCGGCCTCCTAAAGGCGCGACATGATCTGCACCGCCCGCTGAAACACGGCGCGCTCTGCGGCGCTCAGGTCTCCGGGCTGGCGATGGCCGATCAGGTCGAGCAGGGTGTCGGTGATGGTGGGATAGACGCGGGCCATCCGGCAGAAGTCGTTCAGCCGGGGCAGGCCGTCACCTTCAGCGTGTCCTTTGAGCGTCCTTGGTGCGATGTCCACTCGCTGGGCAACGCCTTTGAGGCCGTTCGGGTCGGCCTTGATGACGTCACGGATTGCCCCAGACACCGCCTGCACGGTTTTCAGATACTCGTCTTCCGCAGCCGTATTTTTGCGGCGCGGCATCGGGCACCCTGTGACGGTCGAAATCCGGCCCTGCCCCAGTGCCGGGGCGGCAGAGAGATTGCGGAGGTGCCCGAAGAAGATGTTGAGTGCAGGCGAACTCAGCGGGTTGATGGTGGCGGCCGACTCGACGCCAGCCGCCACCGGCTCTATCGTGGTAGTTGCGACACCACCCACGATGGAGTTTTCCAATGGGCAAGAACGAGACGACAGGGAAGAAGGCCGCTTCGAATGCGTCAAAGGTTCTGCGCGATCCGAAGGCTTCTCCCGCCGCAAAGAGTGCAGCTGGTTCAGCCCTGACGCAGGTGAAGGACAAGCCGAAGAAAGGCGGGAAGTAGGTTTACGCATCGGACGTCTCCACCGTCTCGGTCTGCGACAGCATGACCGCCACATGGCGGTTCAGTGCATCGCCGACATAGGTTGGGGCGAGGGCCATGCTCACCGGCCCCTCGTGCGTCCACAGTGCCGTTCGGCATCCGCCGCGCCGATCCCAGACGATCAGCGCGTAACCGGCGATGTCGTCCCCATGCAGATCGCAGCAGGCGCCAACCTGGGTGTTCAGGTCGGACCGGCAAGCATCGGCATAGGCCGATCTGGGATCGACGGTGCGGAGGGTCATGCTGCCCTCTCGGTGTTGGGGGTGGGGATTGGTGGCTGCCAGTCGGGGGGGATGGCTGCTTCGAGCTTTCGCAACGTGTCGGCGGTGGGGGACCAGCAATCATGATCCATATCGCGCAGTGCGTTACGGTGCAGGCCGGCCAGGGCCGAATACCTGCTCTTGGACATGCCGGGGGATCTGGCGAACGCCCTTACCCGGCGGATGGATGCCTCGATAATCATGCGCCCACGATACCACAGAATTCTGTGCATACAAGGCGTATCACAGATTTCTGTGCTGATGCTGACCCTGGCGGATCGGGCATGATCCGGGGCATGTCGAAACGAGAACCGAAAATCGAGGAAGGGTCGTCAGACCAAGCAAAGAAGGTCCATGCCTTTTTGCTGTCGCGCGGGCTATCTATGCGCGGCTGGGCGATGAAAGCCGGGGTCTCCGCCAGCCTCCTGTCCGAACTGTTTTCCGGGAGGACCCGGAGTTTGACCTATTCTCGCCTTCTCAAGTTGGCGAAGGCTGCTGGGGTTCGCCCAGCGGATATAGTTGGGGCTGACTCCCTATCAACCCTCGAAGACGATAGGCAATTCACGGTTCGAGACGTGTATGACGCGGTAACGCTTTGGGCGTCTCTCGACAAGTTTGACGATCCGATGGCTGTCGCTACGGCAATCATCGAGATTATGTTGGAGACGCCTGAAGAGCCCTGCAATACCGCATAACAGCCTCTTCACGCTCCAATCCCGAGGCGTCTGCCGCATCTTGACATGCTCTCAAGATCTTCACCTGATTATCATCGAGATGGTATCCGAGCGTTGATGCTGTTTTGAGAAGACGCCGAAACCTAAATCCCTCCGCCCGCTTCATCCCGCCCTCCCTGCTCACCCTGTAATGAGAACACAGTGGCAACATTTCGTCAATAAGGGCCTCCCCTGTTGCGCGATGCGGGCGGTTGCGTTTGTCGCTATGAGAAATTCGCCACCCCACTCCACGGATCGGATGCTGCGATGCATGATTCCCCTTCATCATTCGGAGAATCAGATGCGCGCTGCCCTTGTTGCCCTTGCCCTGCTTATCCCAATCCCGGCGCTGGCCGGGCAGCCCGTCAGCCTTGAGGCGCTATGCTTTACGCCCGGCGGCGACTGTACCGGGGTGATCGTCGATCAGATCGGCAAGGCCCAGCGCCAGGTGCTTGTGCAGGCGTACAACTTCACGGACGCAGCCATCGTCAAGGCGCTGATCGATGCCAAGCGGCGAGGTGTGGATGTGCAGGTGGTGATCGACCGGGTCAACGTCTGCGCTGAGGACAAGCCGGTTTGCCGGGCATCGGGTGCGGTTGCTGCGGGTCTGATCACTCGGGCCGGTATCCCGCTGTCGATCGACCGTAAGGAGAAGATCGCCCACAACAAGGTGATGGTGATCGACGGGCACCGCGTCATCACCGGGTCGTTCAATTTCTCGCAGTCGGCCCAGAAGGCCAACGCCGAAAACCTGCTGGTGATCGAGGATGAAGCAACGGCCCGGCGCTATGCCGAGAACTGGCGGGCGCACCAGGGGCACAGCCAGGAATATCAAGATCGCTAAGGATGCATCCAGTCGGCAGACGAGAAAATCCGCCACAGCCCATCCATGCACCGCTTAACCAGCGGATCCTTTGCGGTGTCCTGCCCACACACCATCCAGAGTGATGCAATCATCGAGGGGGAGGTGATTTCCGTCACCCTCAACCCATCCGCATAAAGCGGGGAATAGGTCGGCAGGACACCTATTCCGGCGCCGCGCAATGTCAGATGACCAACAGAGCATGACCATGCTGTGGATATTGCTGGCATATCTCCTTCCGAGAGCAAGTTATGCCAGTTTTCCCACCCATCCCCGCGAAAGTGCGTGTATGCATCAAGAGTAACAAGTTTATGTCGATACAAATCGTCAAACTTGGACGGAAGCTTTTCAAGCCTCATGTAATCATCCGACAAAAACGGAACAAAATGAACATCCGCTAGTTTTCTCACGCGGTCATTTGGGCGTCCCGGCGGCAGCTTTCCTCCTGACTGCCATATAATGTCAATGTCTGAATTTATAGACGGATCAAACCCAACTATTTTAATTGGAGGAAGATCAACTCCGTGCAGCATTGCGGCTTTCCCAAGCGGCCCCAATGCCTGACCAGCCATAACGGGCGTTATCAGGTATGACGCCACACCCTCCGACATCCTGACGGCAACCATTCGATTGGGCCGCGATCGCATGCTGCGAAGCGCCCTTTCGAGGTCCAAGATATCGTCTTCGATCCGGAGAGCGCGGGAGATAATTTCCTCTCCTTGAGGGGTCAAGGCCGACCCGCCAGGAAGTCGCTGGAATAGCCGCACCCCAGCCATCGCCTCCAGAGTCGCGATACGACGGCTGACGGTAGCCTTGCTGACGCCAAGGGATACTGCCGCGCCGGTGAACGAGTTCGCCCGGCCGACCTCGATCATCACCCTAATGTCGTCCCAATCCACCCCCTCCTCCTGCGCTGTTTCACCCGTGAAACGACGGTTTCTTATGGTTTCTTCTACTAAATAAAAATTTTTGAAATTATAAGCGCGCCATTGTTCAACTTAGAAAAATGGCTCTCCTTAATAGTTGAGGTTGCCATGACAGAAGTTATAGAAAAGCTTAAAGGGAAATCCTCTCCCGAAGATATTAGCGTTGAAATCGTAACATCTCACGATCAGATGCAGATGATCGTTGCTGTGCGGGCACTTGTCTTTCTCGGGAAGCCGGGGTGGCCGTATGAACACACCTTCGACGAGAACGACCATTGCGCGACTCACATCCTTGCAAAGGTGGGAGGGGAGCCTGCCGGAACAGTTCGGATACGATGGTTTTGCGAATTCGCTCGGATCGAACGCATTGCGATCCGCGATGAATTTCGCTCGCTTGCGCTGCTCAACAAGATCGCAACGACGGCTTTGCGGCTGTGCCGCAGGAAGGGATACGACAAGGTTGGCGGGCTGGCCTATCCGGGCCTGATCCGCTTCTGGGGCAGGCATGGTGCAGAGCCGATCGGCGAGCAGGTCGATAGCATTTACGGCCCCGTCATCCCGATCCTGGGGGAGCCCCGTCACTGGGAAGACATCGTCCCAATGACCTTATCCGAGGCGGGTGACCCCAACTTCGAACGCACCGCCCTTGCTTGGGAAGGGGCGGGAGTATGACCACAAGCCAAAGCGACCTCAAAGAGGTCCGCATCAATATTTTTTCTGAGAGCTTGGCCAGCTTACAGCGCGAAGCGTGCCGTCTTGGCTATCACGAAGCGGCGCATCTCCTCGCCGTCGCCAGGGAGACAGTCGAGTTCCCCAGGGAGGGGGGATCTGCTCTGATTAAGCCAACCAGCGCCAAATCCCAAGAAGGTTGATCGCCGTAAAAACGTGAAGAAGGATCAGCGGCGGATCGCGAGTGATCGCGCCCGCCGCGGTCCGACAGATCGAAGAGCAGGCAGATCCAAAGCCGGGGAGCGGAGGCACTGAAAGAAAACCCCGCCGGAGCGGGGTTAGGGTCAGCGTTTGGATGCGGGCAGTTGAGATGGAGTGGGCACGGCTTGCTGCGGTACCTGGATCACGATCGGCTGCGGGGTCGAAGGCGGTGAATCCGGCTTTATCCAAGACAGGCCGCCGATGATGCCACCAATCACGATGCCCATCAAAGCAAGACCAAGTCCCAGCCCGGCCAGCGTATTGGTGGTGAGGTCGCGCTTTGTCGGAAGCTGGGCCAATGTCACGCGAATCTCAGACGTCACCTGACCTAGGTGATCGAGTTTCTTATCGACGTTGGCGCGCCATGTATCGTCCATACCCCCATTATGGCCATCACCACCGTCAGTTACAATGGCTCTTCCTCGTGCGGCTTGATCCTCAATCCACCGAAGAACAAGCCTTGTTTCTATCGAGCTATTCTCTTGGGGCATCAGTTCTACTCACCAGAGCTGTTGCACTCGCCGCGTATTTCAAGGCCTCCTGAGCCGATACGGAAGGATTTTCTGAATATCCATTCATCCCCTCGCATAGCTTTCCAATGGCAGCACTGAGCTTTAGGACGGCCTCTTCCAGGACGGCTATGCGCCGGTCACGTTCGTCGGGGCTGGTCATAATTTTCTCCCTAATCCCTCTCCGGTTCCCGCCTCAACCGCCCGATCTCCGTCGTCAGCTTCGGCACCGCACTCGCCAGGATCGACACCGTCCGGTCTCGTTCACGACCCGGGCCCGATTGGGTCCTCAGCATGACACCCACAACTTGGGCTGAGTTGCCCATCGCAACAGACCACGCGGTCGCCTTGGCAACTGCACTGCCCTCCATGCCAGGAACAGCACCCCCGGCCTGCGACCTGGGGCGAGCAGTTCTCTTGAGCGATGCGGTCAGAACAGGCTGACAGGCCAGCCAGCAAGATCAGCGCGGCGGCGAGAGGACGAGCTATCATGCGGCACCTCTGAGTAAGGGTTACAAACCGTCAATTGCCTCGGCGATCTCGGCGTCATTCCGACCGAACCAGCAATCCCCGCGCCCCTTGATCCGGTGCACCTCGGCCCCTGTCTTGGTGTCGATGATCGAGATTTCATACCGCAGGGCATTGGCCCCGATCAGGCAGGGGTTCCAGGTGTGCTGCTCCACCAGGAAGGTGTATCGCGGGCTGCGCTCATTCCCGATCTTGACATCAATGTCGGGCGCGATTTTCCCCGAAACCTTCTGATCCCCCGTCGAGACGACGAGCGTCCAGCCATTGCGGGCGAGCGCCGCCTTCATCTCCCCGATGACGCCAAATGATCCGGGCGGAACGAGCGCAACCTTGTCCGACCGATCAATGGCGCTGAGGGGATGAACCTCGTGGAACGCACATCCGGAAACGATTAGGGCGCAGGTGATGGCAAGGTGAAGGATGGCTTGGCGCTGCGCTTCGCTCATCGGAGCCTCTGTCAGGGTTGGTCTGGCGGCTATCCGGCAGCTTGGTTCGTTCTCAATGGTGGTTATTAGGAGTGTAAGGACTAGATTCGACGCCGGAATTTTTATTTTGGAACCTCAATATTTCGATTCTTCATGTAAGAGAAAACTTCATACAAGACGCTTCCGCGAGCCTTTTCGTGCATATACCTAAATATTTCAATATATCTTTTTGATAGAACGGCATCGTTTTCATCGTCATAAAATGAAGATGCTAAACACATAACAGTATTATATGGAAAACCTTCGCGTGAATTTTCAAACATATCTTCTGCTGAAGAAAGTGTCGTTCCAATCCTACAATCAACAATTCCCTCTATTTCGGCTGAACTAGCTCCGTCCCCCACGAATGACTTTATTAAAAGAATTCTATGTCTCATTTTTACCAGAAGTAAAAATAATTCGTTATACGGGTATGGTGCCTCTAAAATAGAGGCGTAAATAAAAGACATTGAAACATCAATTGAAGAATCGTATTTCTCTGATTTTGTTATTTTTCCGTAAGTCTCTTTACAATAAAAACCTTTTCTCTCATTGTATTCGAAAAAGTCTTTTGCCAAATCTACAGAAACCATAAGAATATTAGATATGTAACTATCAAATATTCCGCTATTTTTTTCTCTGTCATTAATTTTTTTGTTAAAAATTCGCAGGATAGACAAGGTCATCTCACCACCCCCGTGATCCCCGATTATTCGATCCGTATCCGCCCTGGCTGTTCCCACTTTGCAGGGGGCTGCTGCCATAGCCTGAACCAGATGAGCCGTAGCCGGGGGTGATCGTCCCGGACGGCGACGGATCGCCCATGGGGTGGGAGTATCCGTCCAGTGGGGCCTGATATCCGTTGTTGCGATAGGTGTTGTAGTTCTCGGCCGAATGCCGGGCGCGCGCGTCGTTTGTCGTTTCGAGCGGGTTATAGAGCTGCGCCTCTGCCGTCCCAGCCGACGCCGCAAGAATTGCCGCCGCGATCAATGCGAGTCTCATCCCTCACCTCCGTTCGGTCACCTTTAGTATCAATTCACAACGCATGGTCGCACAGAGGTCTGTGCCCCGTTAGAACAGAATTCTGTGCATTTTCTTGTTGCGAAATGCACAGAATTCTGTGAACATCCTCCCGTCAACACCCCGATGGGAGGGAAAGATGGCCGATCCGAACACCGCCGCCGACCTTGTCATTTACCCCTTGGAAGACTTGGGCGGCCTCATTCGCACCGCCTTTCACTCGGGCGACCCCGCGCGGCCCGGACTGGAGGTCTGCGAGATCGCCCATCACCTGCCGACCGACGAGCGCCGCCGTCTGAGCGCGCTGTTCGCCACCGCGCCCGATCTGTCCGCCGAGAACGAACGCATCCGCGCCCTGTACCTGGAGGCCGAGCGTGCCCTGACCGACGCCCTTACCGAGAACGGGCGTCTGCGCGACCTGAAGGCCGATTTGGTTGAGGCGCTGGGAGGGCTGGCAGCGCTGATCCGCGAAACCGCCAGCAACGGCGGCCATATGGCGTCGGACTGGCACGTGTATCTCCAGACGGCTGACAACGCCCTCGACCTCGCTCGCGAGGAGGTCTGACCATGCTGACCAGCACCTACAATTTCACCTTTCCCCACAAGGTCATCGAGGCCGGTCTGATCCTGTTCGAGGACGCCGAGATCGAGGGCATTGCGACCTTCACCTATTCGCCCGGCCGCGCCGACAGCTTCAACACTGCCGCTGGCTGCTGGTATCCCGGCGATGAAGCCGAGATCGAGATCACCGAGATCGAGGTCTACGGGCACCGCGATACCCAGCAGGCGACCAAAGGCGAATACCGCCGCCTGCCGACCTCGTCGCCGCTGTGGCAGCCCATCGCCGATTGGCTGATGGAGCGCCAGGACGAACTGATCGACGACGCCACCACCCCTTCTGCCCGGTCTGAGCCTGCGTCGTTCGAACGCGACGACTGGCCCGACGCCGTCGCAGCGGAGTAGGGGCCATGACCGACACCATCCACATCGCTGTCACGCTGCGCCACACGACCATGCTGGGCCAGACCATCACCCGCGATGCAGCCCGCCGCCGCCTTGGCGAGATCGCCGCCCAGATCGAGGCCGTGTCCCGAGCCGAGATGCTGGCCTACGCGGTCGATGTCGAAATCGTCGATCCCGAGGTCGAGCGCAAGGCCCTCGCGGCCGACCAGGAAAGGGAAGCGTCATGATCGCTATCGACACCCCCGTCATTGTCGCCACGCCCGACTATTCCGGCCCGGCGGTCGTGCGCGGCAAAACCACCGCCGCCAACGGTCGCACGGCCCTGTCCTATGGGGTCGAGCGCCCCGACGGCGAGCGGATGCAGGTCTATCCGCCTGAGATCGTCACCAGCCCGAGCGTCGTCGCCCTGCGCCGGCCGGTGGCCTACCAGCCCGAGGATTTGCCGCCATGCGCCTGATCGCTCTCGCCGCTGTCGAGTGGACAGCGCTGCTCGCGCTGATCGGGTGGACGCCATGATCCCCACCTTTATCCGCCGCTTCCTGCCCTGGGGCCGCAAGTCGCGCCGCGCCTGGGTGATTCGAAACCTCCGCAGATGGAGCAAGTCATGAACGAGATCACCACCATCGACCAGACCGGCACCGAGTCCTCGACCGGCACCGCCCTTGTCATTTTCGACCAGCCCATGACGCCCGCCGCCCTGTTTGCGCCCGGTGCAACCGACCCCCTGATCGCCCGAATCAAGGCTGAAGTCGCCAAGGAAGTTGTCGACCCCACCACCGAGAAGGGGCGTAAGGCGATCATCAGCCTCGCGATGAAGGTGACTAAGACCAAGACGGCGATCGATGCTGCCCGCAAGGATCTGGTTTCCGACGAGAAGAAGCGCCTTGCCGCGATCGATGCTGAAGGACGGCGCATCTGGGATGAGCTGGAGACGCTGGCGAAGGATGTCCGTCGCCCCGTCACGGAATATGAGGAGCGCGAAAAGAACCGCATCGCCGCGCACGAAGCGGCTGTGGCGGCGATCCGCGCCCTGGCCGATCTGCCGCCGGACCCGACCATAGGCCAGATCGCCGAGCGCCTTGCCGATGCCGAAGCCGTCAGCACCGAGGGCCGGGAAGAATTCACCGCACTTGCCGCCCAGGCCAAGGCCAGCGTCGTCGAGACGCTGACTGCCAAGCTCAAGGCCACCAAAAAGGCCGACGAGGACCGGGCCGAACTGGAGCGCCTGCGCCGTGAAGCCGCCGAACGTGAGCGGCGGGAACGGGAAGAGGCGGCTGCCCGCAAGGCCAAGGAAGAGGCCGAAGCCGAAGCGGCTCGTCTCGCTGCTGAAGCCGCTCGTGCTGCCGAAGCAGAGCGTCAGCGTATCCAGCGCGAGGCCGAGGAACGTGAAGCCGCGATCAAGGCCGAAGCTGAGCGCAAGGAGCGAGAGGCTGCTGAAGCTTTGGCCCGGGCCGAGCGGGAAAAGGCTGAAGCCAAAGCCGCCGCCGAAGCTGCGGCGCGGAAGGCGGAGGAAGACCGCATCCGGGCAGAAGAGGATGCCAAGCGCCGCGAGCAGGAAGCCGCCGACCGCGAACGCCAGCGGATCGCCGCCGAGAAGGCCGCCGAAGAGGAAGCCACCCGCAAGCGTGAGGCCGACAAGGTGCATCGGGCGCGGATCAACAACGAGGCGCCGGCCGGTTTGGTTGCGACTGGCCTGGACGAGGACACGGCCAAGAAGGCGATCAAGGCGATTGCGCTTGGTCAGGTCCCCCACGTCACCATCAGCTACTGAGGTCCACGGATATGGGAATCACCTATCACCGCGAACTCTACCAGGGCAGTGAGGAATGGCACGCTGCCCGGTGCGGCATCCTCACCGCCAGCGAGATGAAGCTGATCGTCACGCCGACGATGAAGGTCGCGTCGAACGAGAAAGAGCGCGCCCACCTCTATGAACTGCTCGCCCAGCGCATCACCAAGTACGTCGAGCCGCGCTATATCGGCGACGACATGATGCGCGGCCATGAAGACGAGGTTTACGCCCGCGCCGCCTATGCCGACAAATTCGGGGTCGAGGTCGAAGAGGTTGGCCTCATCACGAATGACCGATGGGGCTTCACGCTTGGATATTCCCCGGATGGCCTTGTTGGCAATGACGGCCTGATCGAGATCAAGAGCCGTCGCCAGAAATTCCAGGTCGAGACGATCATCGAGAACGTCGGCGCGGATCAGAGCGAGACAATCCCCGCCGATTTCGTGATCCAGGTTCAGACCGGGCTGTTGGTGAGCGAGCGGAAATGGCTCGATTTCATCAGCTATAGCGGCGGTCTGCCGATGGCGACGATCCGCGTTCACCCCGATCCGAAAATCCAGGACGCCATTCTTGCGGCCGCGACCGCGTTCGAATCGCGCCTTGCCGTCAAGCTGGCGGCCTATCACGACGCCGTCAGATCGAACCCGCGCCTCGTTCCGACCGAGCGCCGCATTGAACTGGAAATTGCAGCATGAGCGCCGACCTGAGCCGGGCAATCGTCCCGAAGAGCGACCAGTTGAACGCCGACGACCTGATCGCCGGACCTCGCACCATCACCGTGTCGAAGGTGACCGTGCAAGCTGGTACTGAACAGCCGGTCGCCATCCATTTCGAGGGCGACAACGGCAAGCCCTGGAAGCCGTGCAAGTCAATGTGCCGCGTCCTGGTGAATGCCTGGGGCGCGGACGGTGCGAATTACGTCGGCCGCTCGATCACACTTCGTCGCGATCCCAATGTGAAGTGGGGCGGAATGGCTGTCGGGGGCATTAGGATTTCGCACCTCAGCCACATTGCCCAGCAGATGGTGATGGCCCTGACCGAGACGAAAGGGAGTCGCAAGCCGTTCACGGTCAACCCGCTCCAGCAGGTTGCGCCGGTTGAAGACGATCTGCTCCAGCGGATCGCTGGCGCGCAGACAATCGAAGACCTTGAGCGTCTGCGCCCAGAGATGCGGGGGAATACCGCCGCTCTCACTGCCGCCAGAGCGAGGGGTGAAGCGATCCGCGCCGCCGCTGCCAAACAGCAGGCCCGGGACGAAGACCCCTTTGGATTGCCTCCCATTCAGACCCTCTCCCCCGAAGCCGCCGCCGGTCTGGCCCAGATGCAGGCCGCGACCACCGAGGCCGAGGTCGAAGCGGTGTGGGAGGCGCTCGACCTTGAGGTTTGCCGCGAACTCGGCTCCGGCGCGCTGGACGAGCAGCGGGCGCGGGTGAATGGGGAGGGTGCGTGATGCTGACCGAAGACGAAGCCAAGACGATGTGGTGCCCGCAGGCGCGGATTTATGATGATCCTCTTGACCCTAACGATAAGGCATATCGTCCGCCTTCCGTTTCATTCAATCGCACCACGTCGGACGGAGCCGATATGCCGTCTGCCGTCTGCATCGCTTCCGAGTGCATGGCGTGGCGGTGGGCTGACACGATTTGGGCCAAGCCGGACGGCAGCCCTGAACACCGTTCGCGCCAGGATGAGACGTATAGCGTCCGCATCGATCGCGGCTACTGCGGCCTCGCTGGGAGGGTCGAGTGATGTCTGACCTGGACACCGCCGCTGCCCTGGCCGAGATCACCGAGGTTGGCCCTCTTGCCGTCCCCACCGAAACGCCCGACGCGCCATGGGTCGAACCTGCAAAAGATCTTTGCAGGTTGCCCCAGGCCGAAACCCCCGAGCAGCGGCGGGAGCGTCTGGCGGAAGCTATCCTGCTGAAATGGCACAGCCCACAGGTTGGATCGGGCGAAATCGCCGACGCAGTCATCGCCTCCGACCGCGCCGCCGGGGACGATCCGGAGGCGCTGCGGGCACTGATCGATCTGGAGCAGCGGGAAAAGCGGGCGCTCCAGCGTGAGCGCGACGAGGCGCGGGCCGAGGTTGAGCGGCTGAAGGCTGGCATCCGTCAACTTGGTCCGATCATTGACGCAGCAGACACCGTCCTCTCTGACAGTGACCACCTTCGCGCCGCCCTCACCGCCTCCGTCGCCCGCGAGGCGGTGTTGCGGGAGACTCTGCGCAAGATCAAGCGGATGTCTTCAGACGACGCTTCCGAGCTCGAAGCCGCGAAAGACTGGGCCGTTGACCACGCCCTCGCCACCCCGTCCCCCGCCGCCGAGGCGATGGTGCGGGTAGTCGAAGCCGCTGACCATTGGGATCGGGTTAGGGGGAGCGACCCCGTAACTCGCGCCGATGTCGGTGATGCACTGATTGATGCCGTGCGCGCTCATCGCATCACCACCGGACGCGACGCCCTGACCGGGGAGGTGAAGTGATGGACAGATCAAATACCGTCAACGACATCCTGAACGCGGTTGTCGTCCGCCGCGAAGCCCTGGCTTCCCGGGGCATGATCGCTGCCGATCTCTCATGCGTCGAACAGATCATTCGGGATGACGCCCTCGGACTCACCGGACGAGACGGCACCCCTGGCCCCGAAGCCCGGAACGTCCTGCTCAATATCGCCGCCGTGGTCATTGACGCCCTGATACGCCTGACCGGGGAGGCCGACCATGGCTGACATCGACATGAGCACGATCACCCGGCATCGCATCCTGCTCATCGTCGAAGAGCGGGGCAGCATTACCGCAGCCGATTTTTGCGCCGAGATGATCCGGCGCGGTTGGGCCTATCCCGACCTGACGCCGGACGATCTCAATCTCGATCCCACCGATATCATCCAGAGGTGCCGCCATGCCTGACCTCATCGCCACCATCGGCCCACGATCCCTGATCCTCGACGAGGATGGCCTTGTTTCTCTGATCGAGGGCGGGAGCGTTTGCATGGGGCCGATCTCGATCACCGACGCGATCGACAGCGCTACCGTGGTGGCGTCTGGCCGGTCGGATCACCACAGCGTCACGGCGCTGGTCAACATGCTCGCGCTGGCCGTGCTTGCGCTGGCGTCGGATGCGGAGGGGTAGGGGATGGCTGAACGTGTCCGTGCTGCCAGGATCGCCGAGATCACCGGTTTGTCACTTCGCGGGATTCAGTCCATGGCCCAGAAGGGCATCATTCCATCAGCTGCGAAAATAGGGTCAATATGGACGTTCGACGAGGCCAGCGTGCGGCTGTGGGTTCAGGAAAAGGAAGCCACGCCATGCGTGACGACAACCGGGGTCAACCCCCGGACAACATTTACTGGCGAAACGGGGTTGCCTATGGCCGGGTGGAAATTGCCGGCCGCGAGCACCGCCGCAGCCTACGAACGACTGATCCTCAAGAAGCGGCCAGAAGGGTCGCGGACTGGATCGAGGAACTGAAGGCGGACGCCGGACTGATCGAACGGCCTATGACGTGGATGGACGCGGTTGTGCGGTACATCGAGGAAGTTGCCCCTGGGGCGGTCAAACCTGACGTCCTGACGCGCTATCAATGCAGCCTGAAACAGGTGCATCCGTGGCTGGGGCATATGGAAGTCCGCAAGATCACGCGCCGGACCATTGCCGATATGGTTGGCGGTAGAAAGCGGGCAGGGGTGACGAACGCCACCATCAATCGCGATCTGACTGCCGTGTCTCGGGTTCTGGCCGCATGCGTGGCCTGGGGCTGGTGCGATGACAATCTGGCAAAGACGTTCGACCGGGGGGCTATGACCCGTGAGCGTCGTGATCCTATCGTGCTGCCTCCAGAGGAGCACATCCAGGCATTAATCGATGCCGCAGTGCCGATGTTCGGGCTGATGATTCAGATCTATCGCTTTACCGGCATGCGCGAGAAAGAGGTGGCTGGCCTGGAATGGACGCAGATCGAGATGACCGGCCATCGGATGGCGGTTAACCTGACCCGCACCAAGACCGACCGGCCCCGGTCGATCCCTCTCGATGATATAGAGACAACGATGGCCACCAAGGTGTTGCGCACGGTGCCTCGATATCTGAGGACCAGAGTTGAGCGTGAGGCCGGGGGAAACCCCGTCTTCTGGCATGGGGAAGGGGAGCCGTATCTGACTGTATCGTCACTTTTCGGGGCGCTGCGCCGCAGGGTCAACGCGGAGCGGGCTAGGGCCGGACGGGACCAGATCACATTCCGCCTTCATGATCTGCGGCACCTGTTCGCGGTGACGTATCTACGGAAGGGAGGGAACGTCTACAAGCTCCAGAAAATCCTGGGCCATTCCAGCATCAAGACGACGGAACTGTATCTGGCTTATCTGACGCCAGACGAACAGATGATCGCTCAACATGGGAAGGGGACCGTAACCGCCCTCTCCGGTCGGTCGGCACAGTGAGTCGGCACAGGCTTTCCCGGCATATTTGCTAGGGTTGAGCCTGGGTCAGAAAGTAAGGGTCGGCACACGATCCGGCACACACTACGACGGTTCGGCCCCGGTTGCAGCGGGGCCGAACGTCGAAATGACGAAGGAAAAGAAGAAGTTGGCGGAGGGGGCGGGATTCGAACCCGCGCTAGGGTTTGACACCCTAGGACGGTTTAGCAAACCGTTGGTTTCAGCCACTCACCCACCCCTCCGCAGAAGGTGGTTGCTAACCACCGTGGCTGGAGAAGTGTTTCTAGCGGAAACCCCTTCGGCCCGTCAATGCCTCGTTTCAAGAATTTTGCTGCGCCATCGTCGAAACAGAAAATGTCGGTGGAAAAGTGAAGGGAGGGCGAACCGAAAGCCAGCCGGACGATCCGTTTTCCTCCGTTCCGGCTTGCGCTGCGTGTGACCGTTCCCTGGTTCATCTTATTTCCAGACAACGCCAAGGGACGACGACACATGACTTCTCCTGGAGGCAATCCGCTCGGGCTGCGGCGGGTTCTTCTCTCTACCTCAAGCCGCGCACCTATAAGATGAATTTAATGGGGGTGTAATAGCCCACTTTTGATGCATCTCTATGCTTTTGGTGATAATCTCCCCCAGTTTGGCTAGGTGGCTAATCCCTAAGGCGGGGAGGGAGCGTGCAGTGCGTGTTGTCACGATGGCATCGTCGCCGATCTCGCGAACGCATCGAGTTGACGAGGATGATTGATCCGACCATGGCGATGAAGACCGGGGAACTGGTGGCGAGTCTTCAGGTCGCGGTTGGAACCCTGGCCAACCAACTCATCGCTCCGCGTCCTCCCGTTCCTTCGGAAAAGTCGCCTTCTTCCGATCGCCGTCTGGTGTCTGCGGTGCAGGTCTATGTTCTGGCGATACGATCGAAACCGACTTCGCTTCAGGCAGTCCCATCCGCCGGGGCGATGGCTTGGTGCCGAGATCGGGGCGGCCGCAGGCGGGGGAGTGGCTGAAACAGAGGGTCGGGTGCGCCTAATTATTTGAAGTAAAAAGAAAATCTGGTAGCAAAACGAGGTGGGGTTATGCTGACAGTGAGGCTGGGGGATGTCTATGAGAGCGGCAATCGTTCCCGTGTAGTATGGTCGGTCGATGGGGTCATTACCGTTCCTGGGCAGGGCCAGATTGTCCGACTGGTTCAGGTCGATGGGTTGGGCAAGCTGATGCTCAGTGCCGACGATCTGATGTGTCAAAACGGCTTTCGCAAGGTCAAAGAGGTTTCTCTTCCTCTGACCTGACGGCATTTTCTGCCGCGTGACGATGTGGATGGGCGGCAGAAATGTTCAGTCTTTGCCGTATTGCCCCATCAGTTGCGCGGTCAGAAACGAGGCGGCATTCGCCCAATTACCCATCTGCCCGTCGCGTTTCATCGCGTTGAAATCGATCGAGACCGTCTGGGCAGGTCGATTTTGCCATTGCGTCTGGGTCATCGCGGAGGGGGACAGCACCACCGTTCCCCCCAGGGCCTTGGCGATCTGATCAGCCCGTCTTTGCGCCAGTTGCGGCCCGCCGATCGCATCGGTTTCCAGGTTTAATCCGGCAAGATTTTCCGAGGTTTCCGCATAACCTTCGTTGGTCAGGGTCGCCACTTTCTTTCCATTGACCTCAACCTGGGCGTACTCGCCGTACCCGCCGGTCTGGGTAGGGACGGTGTATTGCTGCTCGATGATTTCCTTGGTCTGCCGGTAAAAATCAATAAGGTCCTGCCCCTCGAGTTTGACCGCTTTGACCGTGGACATGTCGATGGGACGCAGGGTGGAAACGGGAATGCCGCTTTGGACAGGGGAGGTCATGATCAATCCTTTCCGAAAGTCCCCAGAGCGAGGGGCCTTCGGATAGATGCAAAACCCACACCATTGTTCGTGGGGGGCTTTCCGCCCGGGATCAAGACACCAGACGGGCGCGGAAATCGCTGATCTTATGGTCCAGCAAAGAGGCCTGCCGGGCCAAAGTTTCCGCGGTGCCAGAGATTGCGCTTGCCGAACCTCCGACCTGATTGGTCGCCTCGCTGACCGAGCGGGTGATGCTCAGGACGGATTCGGTGTCGTGGGCGGCGTGATGAACGCTGGCGGCGATTTCGCGGGTGGCGGCCCCTTGTTGCTCGACCGCTGCGGCAATCGCTGCCGATATCCCGTTGATTTCGCTGATCCGAGCGGAGATGGTGCGAATCGCTTCGACCGCTCCTGAGGTTGCCGACTGAACCGACTGCACCTGAGAGATGATCGATTCGGTTGCCTTGGCGGTCTGGTTGGCCAGGGTCTTGACCTCGCCCGCGACGACGGCGAATCCTTTTCCGGCCTCGCCAGCCCGGGCCGCCTCGATCGTCGCGTTCAACGCCAAAAGATTGGTTTGCGAGGCGATATCGGTGATGAGATTGATCACCTGGGAAATCTGATCGACCGAATTAGCCAACGAGCGGATTTGTTCGCCGGTCTTGCCCGCTTCTTCGACAGCGGAACTGGCGACGCGGGTCGAGGTTGCGGCCTGCGAGCCGATCTCCTGGATCGACGCGGCCAATTCTTCGGCGGCCGAGGCGACGGTCTGGACGCTGGTGGTGGCGCGGTCGGAAGCCTGGGAAATCTCGGCGGTCTGTTGCGACGTGGACTGGGACAGGGTCACCAGACCGTTGGCGGCCTCGCGCATTTCCTCGGCCGAACTGGCGACCGCCTGAGCAACGCTCTTGATCTCGTCTTCGATCTGGATCGCCAGCCGGTTCAAGATCTCGCGCTGAGCGGCTTCGGTCTTTTGCTGCTCGGCGGCGGCGCTGGCCTCGAGAGCCTTCATCTGCTGGAGGTTTTCACTAAAGCGGAGTACCGCCGTGGTCAGTACTCCGACCTCGTCGCGGCGGTCGCTGGCGGCCAGCGTCACCTCGGTATCGCCAGCGAGCAGGCGGTTGATCGCTTGGGTAACCGCATTCAATGGGGTCACCATATGGCGGCGGAACAGGACCGCCGCGATGATGATCACGACGAGGCCGATGCCCCCGATCAGGATCAGCAAACCGGCATAATCCTGAAACCGGGCATCGACGTCATCCATATAGACCCCGGACAGAACGATCATCTTCCAGGGTTCGAACGCCTTGACATAGCTCAGCTTCTCGACGGGAGCCTCATGGCCGGGCTTGGGCCAGTAATAACTGACATAGCCGCTTTTCCCGGCTTTCTCGAAAAACTCGCGATAGAAATACCGCCCGGTTTTATCCTGGAGATTGGTAAGGTCCTTGCCTTCCAATTCCTTCTTGATCGGATGCATCAGCATGATGCCGCTGAGATCGCTGACGAAGAAATATTCGCCCTCGCCATAGCGGAGGGTGCGGATGGTGTCGAGGGCGGTGCGGACGGCCTCCTCGTGCGACAGCGTTCCCTCTTTCTCCAGGCGGGCGTAGTGGGCGAGGACGGAATGAGCGATGTCGACCGAGCTTTGCACGGCGAACTGGCGTTCTTTGATGACGGCTTTGTTGAGAATCCCGAGGCTTAGGCCCAGCAGTAAGAAGACGGTCAATCCGGACAGGCTGATGATGATGAACAGCTTGGACTGAAAAGATTGATCGCCGACCCGCATGGGAACGCCTCCGTCCGAAATCGCTAGAGAATATACACGCTATATTAGAGTCGTTACCCTTAAGTTAAATTTTTGGGGAAAGTTCTGTTCTCGTCCTCATGTTGAAGACGCCAACTTGTTAAGACGCGTCTCGGCAAGGGCGGGCGGACGAGACAATTCGTGAATCACAAAGGCGACATGTTCGTCGGCACCGGGATGGGGGCGGAATCGACGGAATTCTCCGGTGGCGGCCCATTGCCCATCCAGCAGATCGCGGTGGAGTTCTGGCGAGACCTGGGTGATCTCGCTTTCGATGTCGGAAACCGCGATCACCGCTTTGGTTTCGATATCGACGACGTCCCAGGAATAGCAGGGGGACTTGCCGCCGCGTATGCCGTTGTCCTGGATGGTAAACAGCCTGAACCTCACGCCGGACGTCCTCCGATGGAAAAGCCACGGTTCGGAGGGACGGCTGTTGCCGCCCCACCAGGGGGCGGCGTCAGATCCGCAACAGCGCGATCAGGGCCACGGCGGCAACAAAGGTGGCGGTACCGTAGCACACCCGTTTCAATCCTAACCCACCGCCCCAGCCGAGGTCGTGGGCGGTGGCCTGAATGCGGTGAGCGGCGTGCCAGGCGGGCAGGGCCACCAGGGTCAGAATGATCAGCTTGCCGATCCAGCCCTCGGCTAGGGCGCGGACGTGATCGTAGGAGAGGTCGAGCAGCCCGAGCGGCAGCAACACCCCGGTGGCCAGGATCAGTGCCGGGGTGACCAGGGCGGCAACCATGCCACCGGCCCCGAATGGCATCCAGACGAAGGGTTCGTTCGATTTGGTCATGGCCTGTTAGCCTCCCAGCACGAGCAGAACGGCCAGCGACAGCACCGCCCACAAGATGAAATGGCCCCGGATGATGGTGCGGGCCGGGATCGGCTCGCCCTTGACCAGCAGCGGCGGCATCGCCTTCGGCGTCACCCCGAACCAGGTGACGGCGTGGAAGATTGTGAAGGCGAGGCAGATCACCTGAACCGTGACGCCAAGCGGGCTGGACAGCGCGGCAAGATAGCTCTCCCACGCCGCGCGGCCTTGCGCCAGCCGGATCAGCCCATCCATCAGGATCGCCGAATACAGCCCGACAAAGACGCTGGTTCCTTCGCGGAGGATGTAGAGGAACTGGCGACGGTCGCGCAGCCACCAATGGGGATGGAGCGGACGAACATAGGGGCGACGGGTCATGACGTGCCTCCCGGCAGCAAACGCTCTTTCAGCCAGCGGAACGAGGCGGAAATCTTGGTCCGCTGGATCGCCGCGGCGGGATCGACATTTTTCGGGCAGACTTCGGAGCAAGCTCCGACGAAGGTGCAGTCCCAGACGCCGTGATGGCTGTCGGTGACCTCCGAGCGCAGCTCTTCGCCCGAATCCCGCGAATCCTTATTATAGCGGTGGGCGATGGCCAGTGCCGCCGGACCGACGAACGCTTCGTTGATCGCCACCTGCGGGCAGGCGGCATAGCACAGCAGGCAGTTGATGCATTGGGTGAAGGGCCGAAACGCCGCCAACTCGGCGGGAGATTGAAGATTCGGCCCTTCGCTCAAGGGCTTGTCGTGCTCGGTGACCAGATAAGGGTAAAGGCTGGTCAGCTTCTCGATGAAGTCGTCCTGATCGACGATCAGGTCACGCTCGATCGGGAAATGATCAAGCGGTTCAACGGTTACCAGCTGTCCGCGGTAATCGCGGATGAAGCTGTGACAGGCCAGTTTGGGCTGGCGGTTGATCATCATCCCGCACGAGCCGCACACCGCCATGTGGCACGAGCCGCGATAGGCAAGGCTGGGGTCCAACGCTTCCTTGATATAGGCCAGGGCGTCGAGCACGACCCATTCGTCCCGATAGGGAACGATGAAATCCTCGAAGCGCGGCTCGGCATCCTTGTCCGGGTCATAGCGCAGAACCCGGATCGTGATCGTCTCGCTCATGACCCGCCTCCGCCATAGATGCGCTCGCCGGGCCGCGAGCGGGTGATTACCACAGCGCGGGACCCGATCGCCGGGCGGTCCGCTGCGGAAAAGCTGGCGATGCTGTGGGACAGAAACGCCTCGTCATTGCGCTTGGGATAATCGAGTCGCTGGTGCGAGCCGCGCGATTCGGTGCGGGTCAGTGCCGCCTCGGCCATCGTCTGGGCAACGTCGAGCATCGCGCCCAGTTCCAGCACCTGAACCAGATCGGTGTTGAAGACGTTGCTGCGGTCTTCGAGCCGGACCTGGGCGAAGCGGTTGCGCAGATCGGCCAGGACGGCACAGCTTTGCTTCAGCGACTCCTCGGTGCGGAAGATGCCGACGCCGCTTTCCATCGTCTCGTTCATCGTCCGGCGAAGCGCCGGGGCGGATTCGCTGCCGTCATTGAGGAACAGGGCGCGGATTTTGGCCTGGGCTGCTTCGGCCTTGGCCTGGGCACCACGCTCCGACCCGTGCGGGTTGGCCTTGGCGAAAGCGACGGCCCCGCGACCGGCGCGGGCGCCGAACACCAGGATTTCGGCCAGAGAGTTCGACCCCAGCCGGTTGGCCCCGTTGATCGAGACGCAGGCGCATTCGCCAGCGGCAAACAGGCCGGGCAGGGGAGTCGCCGCATTGATGTCGGTGTCGATCCCGCCCATCGTGTAATGGACCACCGGCCGCACCGGGATCGGCGCGTGGACCGGGTCGATCCCGACATAGCTGATCGCCAGTTCGCGCACCATCGGCAGGCGTTCGTCGATTTTCTTCTCGCCGAGATGGCGGATGTCGAGATTGACCGCATCGCCGAATGGCGTTTCGACGGTGCGGCCCTTCTGCTGCTCGTGCCAGAACGCCTGGCTGAGACGGTCGCGCGGGCCCAGTTCCATCGCCTTGTTGCGCGGCCAGGGATCGGGCGGCCCCAGCCCGTAATCCTGGAGATAGCGATAGCCGTCGCGGTTGGTCAGCAAGCCGCCTTCGCCGCGCGCGCCCTCGGTGATCAGGATGCCGGTGCCGGGCAAGCCGGTCGGATGGTACTGAACGAATTCCATGTCCTTCAGCGGCACCCCGGCGCGATAGGCCATCGCCATTCCGTCGCCGGTCTTGATCGCGCCGTTAGTGGTGAAGGGGAAGACCCGCCCGGCTCCGCCGGTGGCGAGAATCACCGCCTTGGCTCGGAACGCGACCAGCTTGCCGCTGCGCAATTCGATGGCGACCAGTCCGGTACAGCGCTTCTCCTCGACCAGCAATTCGGTCGAGTAGAACTCGTCATAGCGGGTGATCGAAGGATATTTCAGCGAGGTCTGAAACAGGGTGTGCAGCATGTGAAAGCCGCTTTTGTCAGCGGCGTACCATGTCCGCTCGGTCTTCATGCCGCCGAACGCGCGCACCGCGACCCGGCCGTCGGCATCGCGGCTCCACGGACAGCCCCAATGCTCCATCCGGGTCAGTTCCTCGGGCGCGGCCCGGACGAACAGATCGACCGCATCCTGGTCGCACAGCCAATCGCCACCACTGACGGTGTCGTCGAAATGAAGATCAAAACTGTCGTTGGGCTTCACCACGCCAGCGGCCCCACCCTCGGCGGCGACGGTGTGGCTGCGCATCGGGAAGACCTTGGAGATCAGCGCGATTTTCAACGACGGGTCTTGTTCCGCCACTTCGATCGCGGCTCTGAGGCCCGCGCCTCCGGCGCCGACGATGGCGATGTCGGTGACGATCACGTCCATGGACTGGTTCCCCCACAAGGCTTTAGCCGGTCCGCGTCGGACCTTTGCGACTTTGGCATGCCTGTTTCCCAACCGCAACTTTCATCCGGTTGGGGACACCATCCCCTTTGGGGTAGCCGATGAAACCTTCGGCGTAGCCGATGGATTTGCACGCGGGCGGCGCTTCGGTCAAACTGCGGCCATGACCGAGACAGCTTCCCCCACCGAGCCCCGTTCCGCCGGAAACGTGCCGGAATACACCGTCAGCGAGATTGCCGGCACCCTGCGCCGCACCGTCGAGGAGACCTTCTCCTTCGTCCGGGTGCGCGGCGAGATTTCCGGCTTCAAGCGCCATTCCTCCGGCCATCTCTACTTCGCTCTGAAGGATGCCGAGGCGGTGCTGGACGCGGTGTGCTGGCGCGGGCAGGCGGCTCGGTTGGGGCTGGCGCCCGAGGACGGGATGGAGGTGATCGCCACCGGACGGCTGACCACCTATCCCGGCCGCTCGAAATACCAGATGGTGGTCGAGCGGATGGAGCTGGCCGGGCAGGGGGCCTTGCTGAAGCTGCTGGAGGACCGCCGCAAGCGTCTTGCCGCCGAAGGTCTGTTCGACCGCGAACGCAAGCGCCCGATCCCGTTCCTGCCCCGGGTCATCGGGGTGGTGACCTCGCCGACCGGGGCGGTGATCCGCGACATCCTCCACCGTCTCGCCGACCGCTTCCCCAGCCGGGTGCTGCTGTGGCCGGTGGCGGTGCAGGGCGAGGGGGCGGCAGCCCAGATCGCCGCCGCGATCCGTGGCTTCAATGCCCTGCCCGAAAACGGGCCGGTGCCACGCCCCGACGTGCTGATCGTCGCCCGGGGCGGCGGCTCGCTCGAGGATCTGATGGCGTTTAACGAGGAGGAGGTGGTGCGCGCCGCCGCCGCCTCGCTGATCCCGTTGATTTCGGCGGTCGGGCACGAGACCGATACCACCCTGATCGACTTTGCCGCCAGCCTGCGCGCCCCCACCCCCACCGCCGCCGCCGAGAAGGCGGTGCCGGTCCGGGCCGAACTGGTGGCTACGGTTGCCGAACTGAATGGCCGGATGGTCGGCGCAACCCAGCGCAGGCTGGAGGACGCCCGCCAGCGTCTGGCCCACATTTTCCGGGCGCTGCCCCATCCCCGCCGTCTGATCGAGGACGGGACGCTTCGTCTCGACGACCGCGCCGAACGGCTGCGCAACGCCTTGCCCAACCTGCTCGCCCGCCGTACCGCCGATCTCGATCGCTTGGCCTCCCGGCTGCGCCACCCGCGCGAGCGACTGGCCGAGGAAAGCCATCGCCTCACCGTGTTGGCGACCCGGCTTGACCATGCCTGGAAAAGCGTCCGCGCCGCCGAACTGGCCGGGCTGGAAAAAGGCGGCCTGCGTCTGGAACAGAGTGGCCGCCGCCTGGGCGAGGCGATCAATCGCCTGTTGGCCGACCGGGCGCTGAAGGTCGAGACCTCGGGCAAGCTGCTCGACAGCTATTCCTATCGCAAGGTGCTGGAACGCGGTTATGCGATGGTGCGCGATGCGGCGGGGCAGCCGGTTCTGTCCGCTGCTCTCGTCGCGCCGGGAGCCGCTTTGTCGGTCGAGTTTGCCGATGGCAGCATTGCCGTCACCGCCGGGGGCGAACCGCCGCCAGCCTCCCCGCCACCGTCTCCCCGCCCGCGCCGCAAGGGAGACGGGGACAAACGTCAGACGACTTTGTTCTAACCGGCTTATTTTTAAAGAAAGAGGTGGGCTCCGCCCACGCCCGCCAAGGGCATAGCCCTTGGACCTGCTCCGAGGCGGGGGCAATCTCCTCTTTCTTTGAAAAAAGGGTGAGGTAATGGATATTTTATTTAAAAATCAGTATTTTAGAGGATAGTCCTTATTCAAGGTCTGTGGCACGCATCGAGTCCGCCAGACGGCGGATATGGCCCCGCGTGATCGCTTCGGCGGCGTCGCCGTCGCGCCGTTCCAACGCTTCGACCATCGCAACATGCTCGTCGGTGCGTTCGTCGAAATCGCCCCCCTTGCGGTTGCGGCGCAGGCACATCGCGGTGATCCGGGTCCACAATTGCGCCACCAATCCGGTCAGGGTGGCGTTGCCGCCTAATTCGGTCAGGCGGGTGTGGAACAGGTTAGCCTCGTTGGTGTAAAGCTCGATTGCTCCGGCCTGGATAAAGGCACGCTGGCGTTCGATCGACAGGCGCAGTTCGACGATTTCCTCTGCCGTTGCCCGTTCCGCCGCCAGCCGGGCCGCCGCGCCCTCCAGCACCTCGCGCACCACGAAGATTTCCCGCAGCCGGTCGATGTCGAAGCCGACGAAGAACACCCCCTGACGCGGCCGCACCTCGACCATTCCCTCGGCCTCCAGCCGGGCAATCGCCGCCCAGACCGGGGAGCGGCTGACTCCCAACTGACGCGAGAGATCCTCGACGCTGATCTTGTCGCCGGGCAAAAAACGGTCGCCCGTCAACAACTCGTCGCGGATCGCCTGATAGGCCTGTTCGGCTAGATTGGTGCGTTTTATCGTCGCGGTCTTCATCATGCTCGTATCCGTCTGGCGCGGGAAAGCGCGTTCCGATCCTGCCCGAGCTTGCCGCCCGGCGCAAACAGGTTTACCGTAATACGTAACATGAAACATTAAGGATGAGGACGATGTCCCCCTCTCTCTCCTTGCCCCGCCTGACTCCGTCGCAGATCGTCGCCTGGGTGGCATTGGCGGCCGGGTTGGTGATCCTGGTCGTTCGCCCGTTGCCCGGTGGTGAAAGCGCCGCCCTGGCGCTGGCGGTGGCCTGTATCGGCCTCTGGGCGACCGGAGCGGTGCCGGAACCGGTGACGGCGGTGATCTTCTTTACCGCCGCGATGCTGTTGAAGGTCGCCCCGCCCCAGGTGGTGTTCGGCGGGTTTGAATCCGCCGCGTTGTGGCTGGTGTTCGGCGGTCTGGTGATGGGGGTTGCCGTCCGTACCACCGGGTTGGGCGAGCGGATCGCCACCCGGCTCAGTGTCGCTTTCGGCTCGACCTATTGGGGGGTGATTGCCGGAACCACCCTGATCGGGGTGGCGTTGGGCTTTTTGCTGCCCTCCTCGATGGGGCGCGCGATCCTGCTGATGCCGATTGCCCTCGGGCTGGCGTCGCGGGCCGGGTTCACCCCGGGATCGAACGGCCATATCGGGGTGGTGCTCGCCGCCGCGTTCGGCTGCCACGTCCCGACTTTTTCGGTACTGCCCGCCAATCTGCCCAATCTGGTTCTGGTCGGGTCGGCCGAGACGCTGGGCTATGCCAGCCCCAGTTATGGCGAATATCTGCTGCTCCATTTCCCCGTTCTCGGCCTGCTGAAGACGGCGATCATGGTGGTGCTGATCGTCCGGCTGTGGCCCGACACGCCCCGGCCGCAGAGTGCGGCGGCGGAAGGCGTATCCCGGCCGATGAGCAAAGCCGAGATTCGTCTGTCGGCGCTGCTGGCGCTGGCGCTGGCGCTGTGGGCGACCGACTTCTTCCACCATATTAGCCCGGCCTGGGTCAGCATGGCGGCGGCGGTCCTGCTGCTGTTGCCGGGGATCGGGCTGGTTGACCGCAAGGATTTCAGCGAGAAGGTCAATTACGGCTCGATGTTCTATGTCGCCGGGATCATGGGGCTGGGCGCGCTGGTCGGCTCGTCGGGGCTGGGGGTGCGGCTGGCCGAGGCGATTTTGACCCTGCTGCCGCTCTCTCCCGGCAACGATGTCGGCAATTTCGCCGGTCTGGCCGCGCTATCGACCCTGCTGGGGCTGGCGACGACGTTGCCCGGCGTCCCGGCGGTGCTGACCCCGATGACCGCCCATCTCGCCGAGGCGTCGGGATGGCCGGTCGAGGCGGTGCTGATGAGTCAGGTCCTCGGTTTCTCGAACCCGATCCTGCCCTATGAATCCGCGCCCCTGGTTGTGGCGATGCATCTGGGCGGCGAGCGGTTGAAGCCCGCCCGCGATCTGTGCCTGTTGTTGGCTCTGATCAGCGTGGTGGTCCTGCTGCCGCTCGATTTTCTCTGGTGGAAGCTGCTGGGCTGGCTGTAGTCACCCGGGCGCGGCCATGCTTTAATCGGTGTCATGACGGAGACGAAAAGCGTTCGGGTGCTGATCGAAGGCCGGGTCCAGGGTGTTTGGTTCCGGGGCTGGACGGTGGAACGGGCCACGGCTTGCGCCCTGTCCGGCTGGGTGCGCAATCGATCTGACGGATCGGTCGAAGCCCTGTTCTCCGGTCAGCCTGAAACGGTTCAGGCAATGATCGAGGCCTGCCGGATCGGCCCTCCCGCCGCCCGTGTTTCGCGTCTTTCGGTCGAGCCCGCCGACGCTCCGGCTGGACCCGGCTTTCACCAGCGCCCCACGGTGTGACCATGAAACCGAACCGCCGCCAGTTTCTAGCCGGGTTTGCCGCGATGAGCGTTGCGAGGCCGATCCAAGCCGCGCCTGCTCGCCAGTTCCCCAAGGATTTTTTTTGGGGTGCCTCCAGTTCGGCCTATCAGATCGAGGGGGCGACCGAGACCGATGGTCGCGGCCCGTCGATCTGGGACACCTTCACCGCCCAAGGCCACATCATCGACGGCAGTTCGGCCCGGATCGCCTGTGACCATTATCATCGCTATGCCGAAGATATCGCCCTGATGAAGCAGGCGGGATTTTCCGCCTATCGCTTCTCGCTGGCCTGGCCACGCATCGTTCCGGCCGGAACCGGCGCGATCAATCCCAAGGGGTTGGAATTCTATGACCGGCTGGTCGATAAGATTCTTGCCGCCGGGATTCGTCCGATGGCGTGCCTGCATCATTGGGACTTGCCGCAGCCGCTTCAGGATGTCGGCGGCTGGGAAAGCCGCGAGATCGTCGGCCCCTTTGCCGATTATGCCCGGATCGCGATTGCCCGCCTCGGCGACCGGGTCAAGGATTGGTACACCTTAAACGAGCCCAACGTGGTGGCGATCAGCGGCTATGGCACCGCCGATCTCGCTCCCGGCCTGCGGGTGGGCGATCTGGGTATCCTCAAGGTGCTCCATCACCAGAATCTGGCGCAAGGGACGGCGTTTCGGGCGATGCGGGCCGAACGCTCCGACGTGCGCGTCGGTACCGTCTGCAATCTCCAACCGGCTCGGCCCGAAAACGACGATCCGCTGAACCGCGCCGCCGCGATCCGCTGGGATGCGGTGTGGAACCGGGTGGCGCTGGACGGGGTGCTGCGCGGTGCCATTCCCGACGTGCTTGCCGAAAAGATGGCGCCGATCGTCAAGCCCGGCGATCTGGAGACGATCCGTTTCCCGATCGATTCGTTCGGGATCAATTATTATTCGCGGATGACGATGCGCCACGAACCCGGACGTCCGTTCGATGTCGGCTGGGGCGATGCCCATTGCAACCGCTGGACCGGGATGGGGTGGCCGGTGCAGCCCGACGGGCTGTACGACCTGCTGTTGGAACTGAAGACTCTGTATGGCAATCCGGCGGTGTTCATTGCCGAGAACGGGGCTGCCTATGACGATGTCGTCTCGCCCGATGGGCAGATCCACGATCCCGAGCGGGTTGCCTTCCTGAAGGACCATGTCGCCGAGGTTGCCCGTGCCCTGAAGGATGGCTGTAACGTCAAAGGCTATCTGGTGTGGTCGCTGCTCGATAGTTTCGATTGGGCCGCCGGTCTGTCAAAGCGGTTCGGAATCGTCCGGGTCGATTACGACACGTTGAAGCGGACTCCGAAGGACAGCTATCGCTGGTTCGCCGAGGTGATCCGGACCGGCCGGGTCGGCTGACAAAAAAAGAGAGCGGACTCAACGGAGTCCGCTCTTTTTCTAACCTGCTGTGTTCGACGCGCGAGGCTTTAGTAAGCGCGCTCGATACAGAAATCGATCACATCAAGCATCGCCTGACGGGCCGCACAGTCGGGGAAGATCGACAGGGCGGCGCGGGCGTCTTCGCCATATTGGCGGGCGTGCGAGATGGTGACCTCGACGCTGCCATGCTTGGCCAGCAGGGCGTTGGCGTGTTCCAGATCGCCGTCTTCCTGTTCCAGCTTTTCCAGGCAGCGCCGCCAGAACGCCTTTTCCTCGTCGTCGCCGGCATGGAAGGCGTGGATGACCGGCAGGGTGATCTTGCCCTCGCGGAAATCGTCGCCAACGGTCTTGCCCAGCTCGGCCTCGCGCGCGGAATAATCGAGCGCGTCGTCGATCAGCTGGAAAGCGATGCCGAGGCTGAGGCCATAGGCGGCCAGCGCGTCCTCTTCCGCCTTGGGGCGGTCGGCCACCACCGCGCCGATGCGGCAGGCGGCGGCGAACAACGCGGCGGTCTTCGAACAGATCACCTGAAGATAGGACTCAACGGTGGTCTCGGTGTCGTTGGCGGTGATCAGCTGAAGCACCTCGCCCTCGGCGATGACCGCCGAAGCGCGGGACAGGATCGCCAGCACCGACAGCGAACCGTCCTCGACCATCAGTTCGAACGAGCGCGAGAACAGGAAGTCGCCAACCAGCACGCTGGGCTGATTACCAAACAGGGCATTGGCCGAAGCCCGGCCGCGCCGCAGCTCGGACTCGTCAACCACGTCGTCATGCAGCAGAGTCGCGGTGTGCAGCAGTTCGATCACTGCCGCCAGCTTGACGTGACGGTCGCCCTCATAGCCGACCAGCTTGGCCGAGGCCAGGGTCAGCACCGGGCGCAATCGTTTGCCGCCAGCCGCGATGATGTGACCGGCCAGCTGAGGAATCAGGGCGATCGGGCTGTGCATATGATCGACGATGGTCTTGTTGACCTGTTCCAGGTCGTCCTTGACCAAAGTTATCAGTCCGTCCAGGCTTTTGGCCACGCGGTCGCCATTTACGTCGAGAGAACCCTCAATCGCCACGGTACCCAAACTCCTCCCACACCGATCCCTGCCGGATCGCGGGACGAACATAGTGTTGCGGCGGAAAGGCGGTCAAGCTTACATCGCAGGGCGCTAAGGGTTTTTTGGAGGGGGAATGCCGGGCGACGATGTCGAAGCCGTAACCGAAGACGGTTTGATCGACGGAAGGGTGAGGCTTTGCCAGCCCGCGAAAGGCTATCGCGCCGCGATCGATCCGGTCTTTCTCGCTGCCGCCGTCACGGCGGCACCGGGCGAGACCGTGCTGGATCTCGGCTGCGGCGTGGGGGCGGCGGGGCTATGCCTGCTGGCCCGCTTGCCATTGGTCCGGGTCACCGGCCTGGAACTGCAAGCCGGGATGGCCGCGTTGGCCCGGCGCAATGTCCTTGCCAACGGTCATGCAGCCGATCAATTCCGCATCGTCGAGGGATCGGCGCTGACGCCACCGCCCGAGATCGCGGGCGGGGGCTTTGCCCATGTGATGACCAATCCGCCGTTTCAGCCACCCGGACGCGGCACCGCTCCGCCCGTAGGCTCGAAGGCGCTGGCTCATGTCGAATCCGCAGGCGATTTGTCGGCCTGGATCAAGGCGGCAGCGCGGCTGCTGGCGCCCAGGGGGCGGCTGTGGGTGATCCACCGCGCCGACCGGCTGGGCGATCTGCTGGGGGCCTTTGCCGGGCGCGGATTGGGGGAGGTGAGGGTGCTGCCGCTCTGGCCCAAAGCAGGCCGTCCGGCGAGCCGGGTGATCGTCTCGGCGCGCAAGGGCTCGCGTACCCCCTTTTCCCTGTTGCCGGGGCTGGTTCTGCACCGGGACGAGGGTGGATATAGCCCGGCGGCCGAGGCGGTGCTGCGCGAGGCCGCCGCGATCTCTTGGGATGGATAGGAGGAAGCGAGTCTTGCCCCGTTGCTCCGGCGACGGGTTGGGGCTAATGTCCTCCTCCTCGGTTTTCAATCGCCATCTGGATGTCTGCCATGTTCAAAGGATCTCTCACCGCCCTCATCACTCCATTCCGCCAGGGGCGGGTGGATGAGAAGGCGTTTCAGGATCTGGTCGCCTGGCAGATCGCGGAGGGCACCCATGCCCTGGTTCCGTGCGGCACCACCGGTGAATCGCCTACTCTGTCGCATGTTGAGCATCATCGCGTGGTCGAGCTGTGCATCGAGGTTGCCCGCGGCCGGGTGCCGGTGATCGCCGGAACTGGCTCGAACTCGACCGAAGAGGCGATCGACCTTACCCGCCATGCCCGCGCCGCCGGGGCCGATGCCGCTCTGGTGGTCGCCCCCTATTACAACAAGCCCAGCCAGGAAGGGCTGTTCCGCCATTTCGAGGCGATTGCCCAGGCGGTTGATATTCCGATCATCGTCTACAACATCCCCGGTCGGTCGGTGATCAACATCTCGGTTGAGACCTTTGTCCGGCTGGCGGAAATCCCCAATATCGTCGGCATCAAGGATGCCACCGCCGATCTGGCCCGGCCGCTGCAAATCCGCGCCGCGCTGGGTGACCGGCTGTGCCAATTGTCGGGCGAGGACGCCACCGCCACCGCCTTCAATGCTCAGGGCGGTGTCGGCTGTATCTCGGTGACCTCGAACATCGTCCCCGGCCTGTGCGCCCAGATGCAGAACGCGTGGGCGGCGGGCGATCTCGCCACCTGCTTTGCGATTCGCGACCGGCTGATGCCGCTGCATGACGCGATGTTCTGCGAAGGGAACCCGGTGCCGGTGAAGTACGCCTTCAGCCTGCTCGGACGGGGTGAACCCGATGTCCGTCTGCCGCTGGTGCCGGCGTCTCCCGCCGCCCGGGCCAAGGTCGAGGCGGCGATGCGCTCCCTCGATCTGATCTGAGTCTGGCGATGTCGCTTCCCGGTCATATCGCCGCCCAGAACCGCCGCGCCCGGCACGATTATTTCATCGTGTCGGAGATCGAGGCCGGGATCATGCTGGTCGGCACGGAAATCAAGTCGCTGCGGGTTGGTAAGGGCAACGTCAACGAAGCCTATGCCGGGCCGATGCACGACGAGCTCTATCTGTTCAACGCCTATATCCCCGAATACCAGTCAAAGATGCCGTTCCCGCATGAAACGCGGCGGCCGCGCAAGCTGCTGCTGCACAAGCGGGAGATGGCCAAGCTGATGGGGGCGATCACCAAGGATGGGATGACCCTGGTGCCGCTCGATATCCATTTCGGACCGCGTGGGCTGGCCAAGGTTCAGTTGGGGCTGGCCAAGGGCAAGAAGCTGCACGACAAGCGCGAAGCGATCAAGGAACGCGACTGGAATCGCGACAAGGCCCGGCTGATGCGTGAGAAGGGCAAGGAATAGGGGGGGCAAAGCCCCCCTTATCCGTTCAGGCGATTTGCTGGAACGTGTTGGTCTGGGATTCCAACCGCCACAGAGCTCCCTTTTCCACGTCGAACCACCAGCCATGCAGGGTCAGCTTGCCCTGTTCGACCCGTTCGCGAATCCACGGAAAAGTCATCAGATTAGCCAGCGAAATCGCCACTGTTTCCTTTTCGCACATCTGGCGGGCATAGTCGGTGGTCTTGCCCGCGCTGAGGGCCAGGGCAAGACAGCGGTCGCGGGCGGCCCGCGCGATATCCATCCAGGGCCGGACGAAATTGGTGCCGTCGGCGGCTTCTTCCTCGATCAGGGCGCGGACGCCGCCGCACCCGGCATGGCCCAACACCACGGTATGCTCGACTTCAAGTTTGCGGATGGCAAATTCGATCGCGGCCGAGGTGCCGTGATAGGTGCCGGTGGTCTCGAACGGCGGGACCAGATTGGCGACGTTGCGGATCACAAACATCTCGCCCGGTTGGGTTCCGAACAGCAGGCCAGGATCGACCCGGGAGTCCGAACAGCCAATCATCAGCACTTTCGGCTTTTGTCCGCTCTGGGCCAAAGTTTCGAACAGCGCCCTGTTCTCTTCGAAATAGGTGGCGCGGAAATGCTGGAATCCCTCGACCAAACGCTCCATTGCGACATCCCTGCTTCAAATCGGGTCGAATGACTTAGCACATCGCGTGGCCCGCGAACATCCCCGGCAGCTTAGGTGCAGTGCGATGACATGACAATGGGGGCGCATGTCTGCCAAGCGGCACGCAATAAGGGAGGATGGTGGTTTTTCTGTTCAGAGCCAGCTAAGACGCGTCCGATCTGGGGATGCGCCTCAATCGTCGTCGTCAACGCCGTCAAGATCGACCGGGCGGGTAAAGCGGGTGATCCGGCCGCAGCCGCATTCCAGTCCCTCCCATCCGGCGATATCAAGGGTGAGTTCGGCCAGCGATCCGGTTGGGTATTTCCGCGCGATCCGGTCCAGCGCTTCGGGCTCGCCCTGGCCGCCGCCCAGGAAATCGGCCAGCCGTTCCAGACCGGGATTGTGACCGACCAGGATCACCGTATCCGTCTCGGCATCGAGCTGGCGGAGCCGCCGGAACAGATCGGTTTGACCGGCGGCGTAGAGGCTGGGTTCGAAGCTGGCGGGAATCGTCGGCATCACCTGGGCCAGCGCTTCCCAGGTTTCGCGGGTCCGTCGTGCCGTCGAAACCAGCGCCAGATCGGGGACAAGGTCATAGCGTTTGACGAACCCGGCGACGCGGGCAGCCGCTTCGCGGCCTCTCCGGCTTAATGGCCGGTCGAAATCGGTCAGAACCGGATCGTCCCAACTCGATTTGGCGTGTCGCAGCAGAAAGAGTTTTCGCATGGTTCTCTCAGCCTCGGCCATGACATGATTGGCGAGAGCATATATAACAGATCGCGGGGACACCATCCCCACTCGATCGGAGATATAGTGGTGACAATTCCGCAGCCAGTCGATCTTCCCCCAATCGGCATGGACTCGAAGGACCGCTTCATAAACCGGGAACTTTCCTGGCTGGCTTTTAACGCCAGGGTTATTGATGAAGCCCTAAATCGTCGCCATCCCCTGTTGGAACGCTTGCGTTTCCTGTCGATTTCGGCAGGAAATCTGGACGAATTCTATATGGTGCGCGTCGCCGGGCTGAAAGGTCAGGTCGAGGCCGGGATTATCAACCCCAGCCAGGACGGTTTAAGTCCGGCGCAGCAATTGGCCGCGATCAATCTTGAAGCGGTCAAGCTGCTGGAGGCGCAGAAAGACGGTTGGCACGCGTTAAAAGGCCGAACTGCGCGACGCCGGGTTGGCGGTGATTACCCGCTCCGAACTGTCGGACAGCGACATCGACTGGCTGGAACGCCGGTTCATGGACCACATTTTTCCGGTGCTGACGCCGCTGGCGATTGATCCAGCCCATCCGTTTCCATTTCTGCCCAACGGCGGGTTCGCCTTGGTGCTGCATCTGTGCAAGCTCGATGATGGCGAGGTTCTGCGCGCTCTGTTGCCGCTGCCCAGCCAGATCGAACGCTTTACCCGCTTGCCCGGCGACACGATCCGCTTTTTGCCGATCGAAGATTTCGTCCTGCTGTTCCTCGATCACATCTTTCCCGGCTTCAGTATGGAATCGCGGGGCCTGTTCCGGGTTATCCGCGATTCCGAGATGGAGATCGACGAAGAGGCCGAGGATCTGGTCCGGGTGTTCGAATCCGCGCTGAAGCGTCGCCGTCGCGGCAACGTGATCCGTCTGTCCTTTAATGCCGGAATTCCCGACGATCTGCGCCGTCTTGTCATCGCCGAAATGAATGTCGACGAAGCCGACGTGTTCGAAATCGACGGATTGCTGGGGCTGGTCGATACCAGCAAGCTGATCGTCGACGAACGGCCCGATCTTCTGTTCCCGCCCTATAACGCCCGCTTCCCCGAACGGGTGCGTGATTTCGGCGGCGATTGCTTTGCCGCAATCCGCAAGAAGGACATCGTCGTCCATCATCCGTTTGAAAGCTTTGACGTGGTGGTCCAGTTCATCCGTCAGGCGGCGCGCGATCCCCAGGTGGTTGCGATCAAGCAGACGCTGTACCGCACCAGCGCCGACAGCCCGATCGTCAAGGCGCTGGTCGAGGCGGCCGAGGCGGGTAAGTCGGTCACCTGCATGGTCGAGTTGAAGGCCCGCTTCGACGAAGAGGCTAATATCCGCTGGGCTCGCGATCTCGAACGCGCCGGGGCCCAGGTTGTGTTCGGCTTCATGGAGTTGAAGACCCACGCCAAGATATCGCTGGTGGTGCGACGCGAAGGCCCCAACCTGACCTCCTACGTTCATTTCGGCACCGGCAATTACCATCCGATCACCGCGAAGGTTTACACCGATCTGTCGTTCTTCACCTGCGATCCGGCGTTGTGCCGCGATGCCGCCCGCAGCTTCAACTTCATGACCGGCTATGCCAAGCCCGAGAAGCTGGAAAAACTGGTGATCGCGCCGCTGCATCTGCGCCAGACCCTGCTTGACCTGATTGCGGCCGAGATCGATCATGCCGCCGCCGGGCGTCCGGCGACGATCTGGGCCAAGATGAATTCCCTGGTCGATCCCCAATTGATCGACGCGCTCTATCGCGCCTCGCAGGCCGGGGTGAAGATCAATCTGGTGATTCGCGGCATCTGCTGCCTGCGTCCTGGCATTCCCGGCCTGTCCGAGACGATTCGGGTCAAAAGCATCGTCGGTCGCTTCCTCGAACATGCCCGCATCGTCTGCTTCGGCAATGGCCACCGGATGCCGTCGCGTCAGGCCAAGGTGTTCATTTCTTCGGCCGACTGGATGCCGCGCAACATGGATTGGCGGGTCGAGACCTTTGTTCCGATCAGCAATCCGACCGTCCATGCCCAGATTTTGGAACAGATCATGATGGCCAATCTCAAGGATCAGGCCCAATCATGGATGTTGCAACCCGACGGCGCGTTCGAGCGTGTCCGGGCCGGTCCGGGTGCCTTCAACGCCCATACCTATTTCATGACCTATCCATCGCTGTCCGGACGCGGCAGCGCGGTCGAACGTGGGCGCAAGCCGAAGTTGCGGATCGGACAATAGGGAGAGTGCCGTGAAAATCTGGCATCGTGTAGAACCGATCGGCATCATCGATATCGGTTCGAATTCCATCCGTTTGTGCGTGTACGACATCGCCCACCGGGTGCCCGTGCCGCTGTTCAATGAAAAGGGCGTTTGCGCCCTGGGGCGGGGGCTGGGCAGTTCTGGCCGCCTCAATCCCGAAGGCGTTCTGGCCGCCCGCGCGGTGGTCGGTCGCTTCGTCGCCCTGTGCCGGGCGATGGAGGTCGAACGGCTCGACATCCTGGCGACCGCGGCGGTCCGCGATGCCGAGGATGGCGCGGCCTTCGTCGCCGAACTTGAAGAACGCTACGACGTGCGTATCAAGGTGCTGTCGGGGGGGCAGGAAGCCAAGATGGCCGCGTCGGGCGTGCTGTGCGGCTCGCCCGATGCCGATGGGATCGTCGCTGATCTGGGTGGCGGTTCGCTGGAGCTGGTGACGGTCCAGAACGGCAAGTCCGGCCGTCACGTGACCATGCCGCTCGGCCTGCTTCGTCTGTCCGAAGCCTCGGGCGAGGATCGGGTCCGCGCCGGCGAGATTGTCGATAGCAGGCTGTCGGGGATTTCCTGGCTGGAGGAAGGGCAGGGGCGCAACCTCTATGCCGTCGGAGGCGCGTGGCGCGCCTTGGCCCGCATTTGCATCGCCCATACCCACCACCCCCTGACCGTGCTCGATAATTTCTCGCTCGATGCGAAGGAGGCGTTGTCGCTGCTCACGCTGGTCTCGACGCAAAGCCGCAAGTCGCTGGAGAAAATCCCCGGTCTGTCGCGCAAGCGTTTGCCCGGCCTGCCCCTGGCCGCCCTGATCCTGGAACGGGTGGCTCGCGAGGTAAAGCCATCGCGGCTGGTTTTTTCGATTTACGGGATGCGCGAGGGCCAGTTCTTCCGCCGCCTGCCCGAGCGCCTGCGCGCCGAAGACCCGCTATTGTCGGTGTGCCGCCGGATGGCATCGAACAATTCCCGTTTCCCCGAACATGGCGACGAAGTGCTGGCCTGGATGGCGCCGCTCTTCCCCAACGAGACCGCCCGTGCCGCCCGTCTGCGCCACGCCGCGTGCCTCGTCTCCGATATTTTCTGGAACGAACACCCCGATTACCGCGCCGAACAGGCGTTTTTGCGGATCCTGCGGCTGCCCTTCATGGGGGTTGGGCACGATGACCGCGCCGCGATCGCCTTTACCATCTATTGCCGTTATCAAGGCGCCGAGGATTCCCCCGTCGTTGCCCGGGCGATCCAGCTTCTTGACGAGGATTCGTTGCGCCGCTGCCGCGCCGTGGGCCAGGCCCTGCGCCTTGCTCATACCCTCTCCGGCGGTGCGCCCAACCTGCTGCGGGAAACCCGCCTGATTGCCGAACAACGCTATCTCGTGCTTGAAATGCCTGCCGACAATCCCGCCTTCGTCCTCGATCTCGACCGTGCCTTTGACCGTCTTGCCCGGTCGCTCGGGTGCGAGGCTCTGCTGGCCCGCCGCATATCGTGACCGCGATCTTCATTGATGGCGATGCCTGCCCGGTCAAAGCCGAAGTCTTTCGGGTTGCCGAGCGCTATAGCTTGCCCGTCACCGTCGTCGGCAATTCCTGGCTGCGCCTGCCCGATCACCCGCTGTTCAAGATGATCGTCGTCCCCGAAGGCCCTGACGTCGCCGATAAGCGGATCGTCGAGTTGATCGAACGCGGCGATATCTGCATTACCAACGATATTCCCCTGGCGGCGCACTGCCTGGAAAAGGCCGCCCTTGTCCTTCGTCCCGACGGCCGGGCTTTAACCGAGGCCTCGATCGGCGACGTGCTGGCGACCCGCGATCTGATGACGTCTCTGCGTGAAACCGGGGCGATAACCGGCGGCCCCGCACCGTTTGGCCCCCGCGACCGCTCCCGTTTCCTGTCGGCCCTCGATACGATGGTTCATGCCGCCCGGCGGGTGAGGTAGGACTCGCACGGCGGAGGAGTCGGGCGTCTGCCCGAACCCGATCGAGGGCAGGCCCTCGAACTCCCTATTTTCTATGAATTATGTGGCAAAATAATTTGCTGCATAATTATATCTTTCCACATAATTAAACCTCAAAGGTTAATATTTTTTCGATTTTCTGTTGTATAATTCAATTTATAGTTATGAGGTTTTGCGATGATACCAAAATCTAAAATTGATAAGGCCGGTCAGGTACTCAGTGATAGAGATCGGGTCTACGATGAGTTGTCTTTGGAACTTGGGTACGTGTTTGATGAATATAGAAAGATGCATCTTGAGCCTCTTACAAAGATAACTCTTGAAATACAAAGCTGGCTACAGTCGTATGATAGGAAATATTATATTGCTCAGAGGCTAAAAAGGAAGCCGCAGATATTAAGAAAATTAAGGAGGCTGAGTGTTCGTCTTAGTCAGCTTCAAGATATTGGTGGCTGTAGAATAATAGTTGATAAAAATTCAGATGTTGATGACTTGATACGCTACATAAGGGTAAAATTTTCAGAAATTGGCTATGCGCGGGTTGTTCGGGAGACGGATTACAGGGAGCTTGGTCGAGATGATACAGGGTATCGGGCGTACCATATGCTTTTGGATGTTTCCGGCGTAAAAATTGAGCTCCAACTACGGAGCCAAATACAGCATTATTGGTCGGAAAGTATTGAAAGAACTTCTGTTATATATGGAAAGCGGTTAAAAGAAAAGGAAGGGGATGACTGCGTTATTGAATATTTTAAGCATTTCTCTAATGCCTTGTTTGCAATAGAGTCGAGGCATGAATTGCCTCGAGATGTCGAGATATCTCTTCAAGAGAAGCGTATCCGTGCGGAAGATGTGATATCACGTGAGGCGAACTCTGTAAATATTGGTGGGCATGTTAACTCAGATATTGTGAGAACTATGTCTGAGTGTGAGGGTGTTGGTGGGCAATTAAATAATTGGATTCTTGTGTTTGACTGGAATGATGGAAATTTTGTTCTTTGGGATGTCGTCGGAATAAATACAGATGATGTCGTATCTTCTTATATTCGATATGAATCTGATTTCTTAGAAGAGGATAATTATGAGGTTGTCCTTATAGGATCTTCTGACATATCAACAGTACCTCATACGCATAGTCATTATTTTGGTATTGAGCATCACAATGCAGCTTTAGAGGGCATGGAGGACTCTATTATTGGAATTGCAATGCGAAGTGAGCTTGATATTGGCGCAAGGCGAATTCTTAGAACAATGAAAACTAGAAAATTTTGGGGTAGCAACACAATTAAAATTTCAACACTAAAAAATCATCTTTGTAGAAATGTTGCTACGTTTGACGCCTCTCTTATTCTTCTCCAAAAGAAGGGATTTGTTGTTGGTTCCGGTCCAGTTTCATTGGATATAAAGATGAGTAATGAAATTAATACATTTGTTTAATTTTACATGTGGTTCGGGGGCCGGAGGCAAAAGCCACCGACCCCCGTTTATCGCTGCCTTGAACGAGCTATTCGGACTTGCAGGTCTTGATCCCAAACGGGAGATAGGCCGGGCAGCGGCGGACCAGAGCGGTCGCGATCGGGAGAACGCCGATCCAGCCCCACAGACCGATCGTCCCGGTCAGGGTGAGGCCGATCAGAACGGCACCGATGCACAAACGGAGAATACGGTCGATATCGCCAATGTTCTTATCCATGTCGATCCTCTTGGGTTTGACGGGATGGATTTACGCGGCCGCCGACTTGGTGGCGGCAAACTGGTCATAGGCTTCGAGGGCAAGGGCGCCATACATCAGCGACGGTCCGCCGCCCATGTAGAGAGCCATCGCGATCACTTCCATTACTTCTTCGCGGGTTCCGCCCAACTCGACGACGGCGCGGGCATGGAAAGCCAGACAGCCGTCGCAGCGGGCGGCGATGCCGAGGGCGAGGGCGATCAGTTCCTTGGTCTTGCTATCAAGAACACCATTCGCCGTGGCGCCCTTCGCCAAAGCGGAAAACCCCTTCATCGCGTCGGGAGCGCCTTGATGCACCTGTCCCACCAGCTTGCTCAGACCACTGGCGATTTCACTCCAATCCTTGGACATCGATAACCTCATGCGGTGTCGCTAAATTAGAATTTAATAATATATTGGAGATGACAACGCCGCAACCCTCCTTTTCTCCTATTCAGAGGGAAAATGGGTGGCGTGTCGATTGCGGAGAATACGAGGACGGTCGCTCAAAGGGTCGGGCGGCAGCCCGACCCTTTGAGCGGAAAACGCTAATCCGAGACGTCGGAATCAAGCGGCGGCGGGGCGAGCAGGACCGGCGGCGGGGGCGGCGGAACCACCGGAGCGGCCGGGGCAGGCGTGGCGGGGGCCGGTTTCGAGGCGCGGGGCGCGACCGATTCTTCGGACCAGCGCATCGGGCATTCGTTGATATGACGGTTATGCCAGTCGCGCAGGGCGATGCCGTGCATTTCCAAGGTCAGTCGCCCCTTGGCGTCGCGGTTGACCCGGCGCTGATACAGGGTCAGCGACGGTACTTGGTTGGCGTCGAACCGAAACGTGCCGCGCACCGAGGCGAAATCGGCCCGGCGCAGCGCATTGCGAACGGCGTCACGGTCGCCGGTGCGTCCGTTGGTGGCCCGCATCGCCGAATCGAGCAACAGGGCGGCATCATAGCCCTGGGCGACCCAAGCGGTGACCGGGCGGGCATATTCGGCTTCGAAATCGGCGATCAGACGGCGGTTGACGGCCAGGTCGAGATCCGGACTCCACGAGGATACCGTCAGGATGTCGAGGGCGGACTCATCCATCGCCGCCAGCAACGGGCGTTCGAACCCGTTCGCTGGGCCGATCAGCGGAATTTCCGCCTTCAGTCCGGTGGCGGCATAATCGCGGACGAAGGCCAGTCCCATCCCGCCGGTGAGAAGGGAATAGACCGCATCCGGACCAAGGCGGCGCACCGCGTCAAGCTCGGCGGCAAAGGTGGCGGCCCCATGGCGGGGGCGCAAAACGGTGACGATTTCACCGTTCCAGGTTCGCCGTAGCGCGGCCAAGGCCATGTCGGTCTGCGGGGTATCAGGCCCGATCACCACCAGCCGATGGACCTTGTCGGTGGTGAGGACCGCACCCACCGCTTCTTGGAGGGCTTCGGGCGGGGTGGACAGGTCGAACAGGCTGGGGCTGCATCCGGGCCCGGCCAGATCGATCGGGATCGCGTCGAGATTGAGGATGAACACCCGCGATTCAAGCAGCGTCTTGATGATCGCCGCCATCGAAGCCTGCGACACCGCCGTCATCACGAAATCAACCTTTTCGTGTTCCAGCAGGCGCTGGGTGACCTGGAGAGCGGTATCGGGCGAGCCGTGATCGTCGACCGCGACGACTTTTACTTCCTGATTGGCGAAGCGGCCGCCCAGTTGACGGACGGCGGTGATGACGCCGTCCAGTTCATCCTGACCGGCCAGCGCGCCGGGGCCGCTTAAGGTCGCGATCACCCCGATCACGATGGTCGGATTGCCCGCAGCACTAGTCGGATTGGGCAGCGCCGCCGCCATCTTGGGGGGAAGCAGCGCCGCCGCCAGCAGCAGCGCGAACGAGACGGCGCGGCGACCCATCGCTGTTACCTCTTTTTCAGCGCAGCCCGGGCAAAGGCGGCGGCCAACGCGCCGTCGCCTTCCTCGGCCGGACTCGGGGACTTGGCCGGGCGACGCGGTTCACGCGCGGCCGGAGACTCATTGCCCGAACGCGGGGGCGGGCGGCGGGAATCATTTCCTTTCCGCTCGGGCTTGTCGCCGCCCGAGCGGGCCGGAGCCGCCGCTTCGTCCAGGCGCATCGACAATGCGATCCGCTTGCGCTTCACATCGACCTCAAGCACCTTGACCTTGACCAGATCGCCCGGCTTGACCACCTCGTGCGGGTCCTTGACGAAGCGATTGGCCAGCAGCGAAATGTGAACCAACCCGTCCTGGTGCACCCCGATATCGACGAAGGCGCCGAAATTGGTGACGTTGGTCACCACGCCCTCCAGGATCATGCCGGGTTGAAGGTCGGTCAGGCTTTCGACCCCGTCGCGGAAGGTGGCGGTCTTGAATTCGGGCCGGGGATCGCGGCCGGGCTTTTCCAGTTCGCGCAGGATGTCGCGGACGGTCGGCTCGCCAAAGCGGTCGTCGGTGAAGTCGGCGGGATCGAGGCTGCGAACAAAGGTGGTGTCGCCGATCAGGGCCTGGACCGGGCGCCCGGTCGCCTTGACGATCCGTTCGACCACCGGGTAGGCCTCGGGGTGGACCGCCGAGGAATCGAGCGGGTTGACGCCATCAATGACGCGGAGGAATCCCGCCGCCTGTTCGAACGCCTTCGGTCCCAGCCGGTCGACCTGCTTGAGCGCCTCGCGGCTGGCGAACGGGCCGAAGCGGTCGCGGTATTCGACGATATTGCGGGCCACCGTCGGCCCCAGACCGGCGACGCGGGCCAGCAGCGGCACCGAGGCGGTGTTGACCTCGACTCCGACGGCGTTGACGCAATCCTCGACGACGGCGTCAAGCGAGCGGCCCAGCCGTCCCTGATCGACGTCATGCTGGTATTGTCCGACACCGATCGCCTTGGGGTCGATCTTGACCAGTTCGGCCAACGGGTCCTGCAAGCGCCGGGCAATCGACACCGCGCCACGCAGGCTGACATCGATGTCGGGGAATTCCTTCGCCGCCAGTTCTGAGGCGGAATAGACCGAGGCCCCGGCTTCGCTGACCACCAGCTTTTCCAGCTTCATTTCGGGATGCTGGCGGATCAGATCCTGGGCCAGCTTGTCGGTTTCACGCGAGGCGGTGCCGTTGCCGATCGCGATCAGTTGCGGCTTGTGCTTGCGCACCAACGCCCCCAGCGCCGCCAGCGCGCCTTGCCAGTCGTTGCGCGGCTGATGGGGATACAGGGTCGTGGTTTCGACCAGCTTGCCGGTGGCGTCGGTGACCGCCACCTTGACCCCGGTACGGATGCCGGGATCGAGTCCGATGCAGGCCCGCGCCCCGGCCGGGGCCTGGAGCAGCAATGCGCGCAGATTGCGGGCGAAGACGCGGATCGCCTCCTCCTCGGCGGTTTCGCGCAGGCGCCCCATCAATTCGAGCTCAAGATGCATCTGAATCTTGACCCGCCAGGCCCAGCGCACCGTCTCGACCAGCCAGGGATCGGCCGGACGCTTGCGGTCGATGATGCCAAAGCGACGGGCGATCCGGCCTTCACACTCGCCGGGAACGGTGGGGGCGGGGGCATCGTCGGGGCGGGCGGCTTCGTCGGGAGCCAGCAGCTTCAGCGACAAAACCCCTTCATTGCGGCCCCGGAACAAAGCCAGGGCGCGGTGCGACGGAATCGCCCGCAGCGTCTCGCGGTAATCGAAATAATCGCTGAACTTGGCCCCGGCTTCGGTCTTGCCCTCGACGACAGTCGAGATCAGCACGCCGCCCTGCCACAGATGGTCGCGTAAGCCGCCCAGCAATTCGGCGTCTTCAGCAAAGCGCTCCATCAGAATCTGACGGGCACCGTCCAGCGCCGCCTTGACGTCGGCAATTCCCTTGTCGGCATCGAGATAGGCCTGGGCGGCCTGATCGGGGATCAGCGCCGGGTCTGCCAGCAGGGAATCGGCCAGCGGCTCCAGTCCGGCTTCGCGGGCGATCTGGGCCTTGGTCCGGCGCTTCTGCTTGAAGGGCAAGTAAAGGTCTTCCAGCCGCGCCTTGCTGTCGGCCCCGGCGATCCGCTCGGCCAGATCAGGGGTCAGCTTGCCCTGTTCGTCGATCGACTTCAGGATCGCGGCGCGGCGATCCTCCAATTCGCGCAGGTAAGACAGCCGCTCCTCCAGGGTTCGGAGCTGGGTGTCGTCCAGTCCGCCCGTCGCTTCCTTGCGGTAGCGGGCCACGAAGGGAACCGTCGCGCCGCCGTCTAGCAACTGTACCGTCGCTTCGACCTGAGCGGTGCGAACCGACAATTCCTGGGCGATGCGGGAGAGGATCGCGGCCGAAGCCGACGCGGACAGGGATGAGGAGGTCATGCGCTCTCTGCTGATGAGAAAAACAACCGCCCGGGTCATCCCCGGGCGGGTTCGAAACAAAGCAGGCGTGCCCTGGGCCGATCAGGCGGCGGGCTGAGCCTTGGCCGAATCGGCCGTCGGAGCGGGCGGGGCGTCGGTCGAGGCCTTGCTCGGCATCACGCTGATCAGCGAGGTGATCAGGGCGGCCAGGAAGGGCATCGCCTGCACCACCAGAACCAGCGACCACAGCCGCACGTCGGGGTCGTAAAAATTGTTCTTGGGCAGCAGCACCACGATCGCCGCGATCCATTGCGCCAGCATCAGGGCGCTTTCTTCCGACGCCATCAGGAAGCCTTGGGTAAAGGCCGCCTTGTTGGCCATTTTCGGCGTCCGCATGAACGGCGTCGATTTGGTGAACATTCCCTGCCACATCGCCCGGGCGATCGAATAGGTCAGGCCCATACCGGCAATCGCTGCCAGCGAGCGCTGACGCAGGGTGCATTTGACCCGGGTGGTGTAGAGGAAGAAGTGGTGCACGATCTTGGCGACGAACACACCGACCGTCGGCAAGGTGAACACCGCGAGCGGGGTGGGGAAATAGCGCGGCGCCAGCACCATGCCCAGCGACCAGATCAGGCTGGCGATGGTGAACAGCAGATAGAAGGCGTCGGCGAACCACGGCAGCCAGCCCGAGACGAAATGGTACTTCTGCCCGGCGGTCAGTCCGCTCTTGGTGAACGGCATCAGCGAGCGCCAATGCGCCTTCAGGATCTGCACCGCGCCATAGGCCCAGCGGAAGCGCTGCTTCTTATAGGCCATGAAGCTGTCGGGAACGAGGCCGTGACCGATGCGGTCCTGCACATAAACGGATTCGTAGCCGTCCTTGAGGAAGCGCAGGCCCAGTTCGGCGTCCTCGACGATGCACCATTCGCCCCAGCGCCCGGCCTTTTCCAACGCTTCCTTGCGGATCAGGGTCATCGTGCCGTGCTGGATGATCGCGTTGGCTTCGTTGCGATAGACCATGCCGATGTCAAAGAACCCGGCATATTCCCAATTGATCATTTCCTTGAACAGGTCGTTTTCCCATTCGCGGTGATCCTGCGGCGCCTGGACGTGGCCGACCTTGGGATTCTCGAAATAGGGGACCAGACCCTTCAGCCAATTGGGGGCGACGATATAATCCGAATCGACGACGCCGATGATCTCGGCCTCGGGATCGGTGACGGTCAGCGCGAAGTTCAGCGCACCGGCCTTGGCACCCGGCCAGGGGGCGAGGTGGAAGAACTTCACCTTGTCGCCCAGCGTTTCGCAATAATCGCGCACCGGCCCCCACACGTTCGGGTCCTTGGTGTTGTTGTCGAGCACCAGGATTTCGAAATTGGGGTAGTCGAGCGCCATCAGGCTGTCGATGGTCAGCTTCACCATCTCGGGCGGTTCGTTATAACAGGGCAGGTGCAGCGACACTTTGGGGAAGCGCTTGCACTCGGCGGGCGGCAAGGCGGTAAAGCGACGCTTGAACCGGCTGGCCCAGGTCAGTTCGGTGACCTCGATCCCGGCGATCAACACCACGAACAGCAGCAGTAATTGCGCGGGCAGCAGCAATCCCAGCATCAGCCCGGTGCCGGGGGCGACGTCCTTCAGCACCGGCGTCGACATCGTCCAGATCACCAGGGTGGCGGCGAACTGGACCAGGACGCCAAAGAAAATCTTACCGGGCAGGCGGAGATTGCGCCATTTGAACAGGAACCACGCGACCGGCAGGAAGGCGATAAAGGTCGCCGCGGCGGCCTGGAACGGCCATTCCTCGAACTCGATGACCGGCCCGATCCAGTTGAATTTGGGCTGACGGTCAACGGTCCAGATGCCCCAATGCTTTTCACTGGCGTTGTTGTCGAGGTTGACCTTCCATGGCTGATCGAACGCCTCGACGATGTTGTAATCGAGCTTTTCCTGATGCGCCCAATTGAGGAAATGGCGCAGGAACAGGGCCTGATTGACCAGCGACGGTTCGGAATCGCCATAGGAACGACCGGCCGAGGGCCAGCCGACTTCACCGATGAACAGCGGCTTGTCGGGATAGGCGTTCTTGACCTCGCGCACCATTCGCTTGGTGAACTCAAGCGCACCGCTGATATCGACCCGTTCCCAGAACGGCAGGGTGTGGATGGTGATGAAATCGACTTCGCGCGCCAGTTCGGGATAATCGAGCCAGATCGACCACGCTTCAGCGGTGCTGATCTTGACCCGTTCGGGCAGAGCGGCGCGGACCCGGCGCAGATAGCGGACCATCTGATCGACGGTGAGGCGGTGGAGCGTCAGGTTTTCGTTGCCGATGATCACCCGTTCGACGTTCGGATTGTCGCGGGCGATGCGGATGATGTTGTTCAGCTCGACTTCATTGCGGGCAAGCCGCTCGTCGAGCCAGGCCCCGGGCAGCGCCTTCAATCCATGGTGGGCGGCCAGTTCCGGCACCTGATCCAGCCCTTCCAGGGTCGAATAGGTGCGGACCTGCTCAACCTTACCGGCGAGAAGGGCAAGATCTTCGTCCATCTCGTCGCGGGTGGCGAGGTGGGTCTCGTCCAGATAAGGCAGCTTGCGAACCAGCGTCGGGTCGTCATCGGCCCGGCTGGGGCTGAACGACACGCTCTTGATGGTGCCTGACCAGGGCAAGCCGGTCTGCGGGCGGTTGATCGCCGCCCAGAAGCCGAGATTGCCGAGAACGATCAACAGCAGGACAACGATACCGGAGAGGCGCATGAAGGGGCGGGGTCCGAATGGGGGTGAAGGAAACCGACCGCGCGCCCGCCTTAAAGCGACTCTTGGCGAATTTGGACGCGATCAGAGCAGACGCGGCGGTCCTTAATCCCTAAGAAACGAGCGCGATTATTAGCCCAGCCGTCGGCCGCTGTCCATGGTCACCGCCACAGGCGGCTATGCCGTCGCCATTGTGCGGGCAGCCGTGACAGACGGGTCGATCCAAGGTAAACTTGATCTCTCATCAATCGGTGAGGAGCATCACCTTGGCGATCAGGGGTTTGAACCGTCGTCTTGACGATCGTCACCGGGGTGACGGGCTGTTCTTGCTCTTTGACGGAAATCTGGTCGAGGTGATCGACGTTTCGATCGGCGGCCTTAAATTCCGCAACCCTCCCTTCCGCCTTGATCCCGGTTTTCGCTTTCCATTTGAATTGCGCTCGGCCGACGAGGATCCTAATCCGCTCGCCAAGGGGATCGCGATCGTTCGTGCTGCTCAGGAGGATTGGGTGGCGGTTGAATTCGTGCGTCCGACCTTCACGCTTTTGAAGGTGGTCGGTCGTCATATCGGTCGGCAATTGCTCGGCCATAACCATCTGTTCCGGCTCTGATCGTCCGATGCGTCTGGCCCTGGTCGAAACCGGCGAGGCCACCTCGCCGCCGCTGGTGATCCTTCACGGATTGCTGGGATCGTCGCGCAATTGGGGCAGTGTGGCCAAGGCCCTCAGCGAATCGTGGCGGGTCATTGCCCTTGACCTGCCCAATCACGGGGCCAGCCCGTGGTCGGAGACGATGGATTACCCCTTCATGGCCCGCGAGATCGCCGCCTCGATCGAAGCGTTGGGGCGAAAGGTCGTCCTGCTCGGCCATTCGATGGGGGGGAAGGCGGCGATGACGCTGGCCCTGACCCGGCCCGATCTGGTCGAGCGTCTGATCGTCGTCGATATCGCCCCGGTCACCTACACCCACACCTTTTCGCCGTTTATCCGCGCGATGCGGGCGGTCAAGCTGTCGGAAATGCGGAGCCGCGCCGATGTTTCGGCCGCGTTGGAACCGGCGGTGCCGGACCGCGCCTTTCGAGCCTTTTTGTTGCAGAATCTGGAAAGTGGCGTCGAAGGCTATCGCTGGCGGCCCAATCTGGCGGTACTGGTGGCCCATATGGATGATATCCTGGGCTTCCCGGCCTTTCCGCCCGGCTGTGTCTATTCCGGACCGACCCTGTTCCTGTCCGGAGGGCGCTCGGATTACCTGCGCCCCTCCCACCACGAGACGATTGCCGCTTTGTTTCCCGCCGCCTGTTATGCCGAGATCGCCGCGGCGGGCCATTGGGTTCACGCCGACGCGCCCGAGGCGTTTCTCGCGGCCCTGGGGAACTTTCTTCGCCGATAGGGACGAAGGTTACCCTCTGTTACAGACAATAAACGTGGCTAGCGGCCATAATCCCCGCCGCGACCGAGCCGAAGGGAGTTGACGGCGTGTCTTCACACCAGCCTAAAACCAGCACCGCGTTCCGGCGGGTGGCGATTGCCGTCGCCGTTTTGGCCGGCCTCGGCCTCGCCGGTTATTATTATTGGCCCAGCCTGAAATCCAGCCCGCTTCTCTCTGGCGGCTCCGCTCCTGCCAAGGCTGGCCCCGGAGGCCCGGGCGGACCGGAGGGACGGCCGGTTCCGGTGTTGACCGCCGCAGTGTCGCGGCGCGATGTGCCGATCTATCTCAATGCGCTGGGGACGGTACAGGCGTTCAACACGGTGACGGTGCGGTCGCAGGTCGATGGCGAACTGATCGAAGTGCTGTTCCGCGAGGGCCAGGACGTCAAGGCGGGCGATGTGCTGGCTCAGATCGACCCGCGTACCTATCGGGCGGCTTACGAGCAGGCTCAGGCGACACGCGACAAGGATCAGGCCCAACTTGACGCGGCGCGGCGCGATCTCGCCCGCTATATCGCCCTGGGCGACCGCGTTACCGGCCAGAGCGTCGATACCCAGCGTGCCCAGGTCCGCCAGCTTGAAGCGACGGTGCGGGCCGACGAAGCGGCGATCAGTTCGGCCAGGGTCCAACTCAGCCATACCGTGATCGCCGCTCCGATCGACGGCCGGGCCGGGCTGCGGCTGGTCGATCGCGGCAATATCGTTCGCGCCTCGGACACGACCGGGCTGGTCACCCTGACTCAGATTCAACCCATCGCGGTCATTTTCACCCTGCCACAGCAGAATTTGGCGGCGATCAACGAGCGGATCGCTCAGGGCAACCGGCTGATGGTGCTGGCCACCCAGTCGGATGGCACAGGGGTGATTGATGCGGGCGAACTGGAACTGGTCGATAACCAGATCGACCAGACCACCGGCACGATCAAGCTGAAAGCGGTGTTGCCCAATGCCGAACGGCGGCTTTGGCCGGGCGGATTTGTCACGGTGCGGCTGTTGCTGACCGTTCGTCGTGCCGGGCTGGTGGTGCCGCTTCCGGCGGTGCAGCGCGGACCGGAAGGGCCCTATGTGTTCCGCGTTACTCCCGAGAAGACGGTCGAGATGCGCCCGGTCACGGTGGGCGCGATCGAATCCGATCAGGCGCTGATCGAGTCCGGCTTGGAGGAAGGCGAGGTGATCGTAACTGATGGTGTCGCCAAGCTGAAACCCGGCTCGAAGATCACCCTGCCCGAAGACCGGGCCAAAGCGAAGGGCGACCGGGTGCCCGCAGCGGCTCCGGCGGCGACCCCGATTCCCCCGGCTCCGTCTGCTCCGGCGGCAGTTCCTCCGGCCCCGGCCGCAGAGCAAAGCCGGTGAGGGTCTGCGGTTGGCAGCGCCCGGCGATTGAGGGGCAAACCGTGGAGCGACGCGACTGGCGCGAACAGCGCCCGCGCCTGATGGCGCGAAAGCCAAGCGAACGGAGTGAGCGCCCGGCGATTGAGGGGCAAACATTATGAACATTTCCGAGCCGTTCATTCGTCGCCCGGTTGCCTCGTGGTTGCTGGCCTTCGCGGTGGTTCTGGGAGGGCTGCTGGGCTTTCGCCTGCTGCCGGTGTCGGCCTTGCCCCAGGTCGATTTTCCCACCATCCAGGTTACGACCCGCCTGCCCGGGGCCAGCGCGGACACTGTAGCTTCGTTGCTGACGACGCCGCTGGAGCGTCAGTTCGGGCTGATACCCGGTCTGACGATGATGACCTCGACCAGTTCGCAGGGGATCAGCGCGATTACCCTGCAATTCGACCTGTCGAAGAATATCGATGTCGCCTCGCAGGACGTTCAGGCGGCGATCAATGCCGCCGATGGAGTGCTGCCGGACAAGCTGCCGTACCCCCCCTCCTATGCCAAAGTCAACCCGGCCGATCCGCCGATCCTGACCCTGGCCTTGGGGTCCGATACTTTGCCGATCACCGCCGTCAACGATGTCGCCGACACTCTGTTGTCGCAGAAATTGAGCCAGATCGGCGGGGTTGGCCGGGTGGTGATCGAAGGCGGCCAGCGCCCGGCGGTGCGGGTGCGGATCGATCCGGCCCGCCTGTCGGGCTATAACCTGTCGCTGGAGGAGGTCCGCTCGGCTTTGGCAACCGCCAATGTCGATCTGCCGAAAGGGAGCTTTGACGGCGTCAGTCAGGCGCTGTCGCTGGGGGCCAACGATCAGATCACGACGCCCGCCGGTTATGCCGCTCAGGTGATCGCCTGGCGCAACGGCGCACCGGTCCGGGTAAAGGATGTCGGCGAGGTGGTCGAAGGGGTCGAGAACGCCCGTGTCGGCGGCTGGCACGACGGCAAACCGGCGGTGATCCTCAACGTCCAGCGTCAGCCGGGGGCCAACATCGTCGAGACGGTCGACAGGCTGAAGGCCAAGATGCCCGAACTGGCGCTGTCGATTCCGGCCGGAGTGACGCTGACGGTGCTGGCCGACCGCACCGAGACGATCCGCGCCTCGGTCGCCGATGTCGAATTTACCCTGGCCCTGACCGTGCTGCTGGTGATCGGGGTGATCTGGGGCTTTTTGCGCAGCCCGCGTGCGACGATGATTCCGGCGGTGGCGCTACCTTTATCGCTGGTTGGCACCTTTGGGGTGATGTCGCTGGCGGGATTCTCGCTCGATAACCTCTCTTTGATGGCGCTGACGATTTCGGCGGGTTTCGTCGTCGATGACGCGATCGTGATGATCGAGAACATCGTCCGCTATATCGAGAAGGGGATGAAGCCATTCGAGGCCGCGCTGGAAGGTGCGCGCGAGATCGGCTTTACCATCGTCTCGCTGACGGTATCGCTGGTGGCGGTGTTCATTCCGCTGCTGTTCATGACCGGAATCGTCGGTCGGCTGTTCCGCGAATTCGCCCTGACCCTGACCGTTGCGGTGGTGGTATCGGCGGTGGTGTCGTTGACCCTGACCCCGATGATGTGCGGCCATATGCTGAAGGGCGGCGACCGCGAGGCACGCTCGGGGCGGCTGTTCTTGGCCCTGGCCGCCGCCTATGCCCGCTCGCTCGATTGGGTGTTGGCGCGGCAGCGGGCGACGCTGTGGCTGGCGGCGGCGACGCTGGTGGGCACGGTGGCGCTGTATGTGGTGATGCCCAAGGGCTTTCTGCCGTCGCAAGATACCGGATTGATCGTCGCGACCACCGACGCCCGCCCGGAAATCTCGTTTTCCGCGATGACCGAGTTACAGGGCAAGGTCGCGGCGATTGTCCGTCAGGACCCCGATGTTGCGGGGGTGGCTTCGTTCCTGGGGGCGGGGCCGACCAACATCACCGCCAATACCGGGCAATTGACGATCGTGTTAAAGCCCCGGCGCAAGCGCGATGCCTCGGCCGAAGAGGTGATTGCGCGGCTGTCGCGGCAATTAGCCCCGGTCGCCGGGATTCAAGTCCATCTGCGCGCCGCCCAGGACATCCAGATCAGTCCGCGCACCAGCCGGACCCAATATCAATACACTCTGGCCGATGTCGATGCCGCCGAGTTGGCAGAGTGGGCGCCTCGGGTGCTGGAGCGGATGCGCGCGTCGCCGTTGCTGACGGATCTTGCCTCGGACGCGCAGGAAGGCGGGCTGGTCGCCGATATCCTGGTTGACCGCGACAAAGCCGGGCGGCTGGGGGTGTTGCCCCAGGTGATCGACGATACCCTCTACGATGCGTTCGGCCAGCGCCAGATTTCGACGATCTATTCCCAGGTCAACCAATATCACGTGATTTTGGAGGTAAAGCCCGACTTCCAACTGGGGCCGGATGCGCTGGAATCGATCTATCTCCGCTCGTCGAACGGCTCGTTGGTGCCGCTGTCGGCGATGGCGACGGTGACCCGCAAGACCTCGCCGCTGGTGGTGACCCATCAGGATCAGTTCCCGGCGGTGACGCTGAGCTTCAATCTTGCGCCGGGGGCATCGCTGGGACAGGCGATCGAGGCGATTGGCGCGATCGAAGCCGAAATGGGGTTGCCCGAAACGATCGCGGGCGATTTTACCGGCGATGCCGCCGAGTTCCGTTCGTCGCTGAAGAACGAGCCCTGGCTGATCGTCGCGGCGCTGGTGGTGATCTACATCGTGCTGGGGGTGCTGTATGAGAGCTTCATCCACCCGCTGACGATCATGTCGACTCTGCCTTCGGCTGGAATCGGGGCGTTGCTGGCTTTGTGGCTGACCGGCAACGATCTGTCGCTGGTCGGGTTGATCGGCATCTTGCTGCTGATGGGGATCGTCAAGAAGAACGCGATCATGATGATCGATTTCGCGCTGGAGGCGGAGCGGGTCGAGGGACAATCTCCGTTGGAGGCGATCCGTCAGGCCTGCGCGCTGCGCTTCCGCCCGATCATGATGACGACGATGGCGGCGCTGCTGGGGGCGATTCCGCTCGCGATCGACAGCGGCACCGGCCACGAATTGCGCCGTCCGCTCGGGATCGCGATCGTCGGCGGCCTGCTGCTCAGTCAGGTGCTGACCCTCTATACCACGCCAGTGATTTACCTGGCGCTTGATCGGCTGCGGCGGGGTAGGGCGGCATGAGCCTCAGCGAACTGTTCATCCGCCGTCCGGTCGCCACCTTGCTGTTGGCGCTGGGGATGTTGCTGGCGGGAACGGTCGCGTTCGAGCGGCTGCCGGTGGCACCGCTTCCCTCGGTCGATTTCCCCACCATCATGGTGATGGCGCGGTTGCCCGGGGCCGATCCGGCGACGATGGCGGCAACCGTCGCCGCGCCGTTGGAGCGGCGGTTGGGCGAGATCGCGGGTGTCACCGAACTGATCTCGACCAGCAACCGGGGGTCGACGACGATCATCGTCCAGTTCGATCTGGAGCGTGACATCAACGGCGCGGCTCAGGACGTTCAGTCGGCGATCAATTCGGCCGGGGCTGAACTGGCGGTCGATCTGCCGACGCCGCCGACTTTTCGCAAGATGAACCCGGCCGATGCGCCGATCATGATTCTGGCGGTGACCTCGCAAAGCCTGCCGCCCGCCAAGATTTATGACGCCGCCGACGCAATTCTGCTCCAGCGTATCTCGCAGATCGAGGGGGTCGGGCGGGTGTTCCTCGGCGGGGCCGACAAACCGGCGGTGCGGGTCGCGGTCGATCCCGGCCGGTTGTCGGCGATGGGGCTGTCGCTTGAGGACGTCCGCACCACTCTTAACCAATCGAACATTGCCCGTCCGCTCGGCACGATCGACGGCCCGAAGGAGGCGATGAGTCTTGCCGTCAACGATCAGCTGTTCACCGCCGCCGCCCATGCTCCCCTGATTGTCCGCGCCCAGAACGGGGCGATCGTGCGGCTGTCGCAGATCGCCCAGGTGACGGATTCGGTCGAAAGCATCCGTCAGGCCGGATGGTATAATCGCGACCGCGCCGTTCTGGTCATCATCAGCAAGCAGCCTGGGGCCAACGTCGTCGAGACCACCGAGCGGATTCACGCGATTCTGCCTCAATTGCAGCGCTGGATGCCGTCCGGTACCACGGTTTCAGTGGTCAATGACCGCACCGGCAATATCCGCGCCACCCTGGCCGACGTCGAGACAACGCTGCTGATCTCGATCGTACTGGTGGTGATGGTGGTGTACCTGTCGCTGGGGCGGGTGACGCCGACCCTGGCCGCGACGGTGACGGTCCCGCTGTCGCTGGCGGCGACGTTCGCGGTGATGGCACTGCTGGGCTACAGCCTCAACACGATTTCCCTGCTGGCGATCATCATCTCAGTCGGCTTCGTCGTCGATGACGCAATCGTGATGATCGAGAACATCGCCCGTCATATCGAAGCGGGCGAGACGCCGTTTCACGCCGCGATCAAGGGGGCGACCGAAATCACCTTTACCGTGATCTCGATCACTCTGTCGTTGGTCGCGGTGTTCATTCCGCTGTTGTTCATGGGGGGTATCATCGGCCGGATGTTCCGCGAATTCGCGGTAACCCTGTCGGTGGCCATCACCGCCTCGGCGCTGGTGTCGCTGACGGTGACCCCGGCCTTGTTCGGCTATCTGATGGCCCGGGCCAAACCGGGCGCGCGTCCCTCGCTGATCGCGCGAGGCGGTGAGGCGGCGATGGCCTGGATGCAGCGGGTGTACGAAGCCGGTCTGGTCCACGCTTTGGCCTTTCCCCGGCTGATGTTGGGGGTAACCTTCGCGGCGCTGGGCCTGACGATCTATCTCTATGGCGTTGTCCCCAAAGGCTTCTTTCCGCCTCAGGATACCGGAATGATCTTCACCTCGGTCGAGGCGCGGGTCGATATCTCGTTCCGCGCCATGGCCGACCGCCAGCAGAAGGTTGCCGAGGTGATCCTGGCCGATCCGGCGGTTGAGGGCGTGGCATCGTTCATCGGCTCGGGCGGCGATGGCGGCCTCAATAATCAGGGCCGGATGTTCGTGACGTTGAAGCCGATCGAGCAGCGCAAGGCCAGCGTTCAGGAGGTGATTGACCGGCTGCGGCCCAAACTGGCCCGCGTCGACGGCGTGACCGCTTTCATGCAGGCTGGTCAGGATATTCGCGTCGGCGGTAACCGAGGGCGGGCGCAGTTCCAGTTCGCTTTGTCGTCGGATTCGCTCGACGAATTAAAGGAATGGACCCCGAAGCTGGTCGAGCGTCTGAAGAAAGACCCCGCGCTTGCCGACATTTCCAGCGATCTCGATATCGCGATGCCGCAATCCCAGGTGGTGATCGACCGTGACGCTGCCGCCCGCCTGGGGGTCGATGTCGCTGCGATCGATCAGGTGATGCAGAACGCCTTTGCCGAGCGGCAGGTGGCGACGATGTACACCCAGCGGAACCAGTACAAGGTTGTGCTTGAGGTTGATCGTAAGCACACCGAAAGCCCGGATTCGCTGCATCAATTGTGGGTCAAGGCCGCCGATGGCACCCTGGTTCCGTTCGACGCCCTGGCCCGCTTCGAGTACGGAACCGCGCCGATTTCGGTGGCTCACCGCGAGCAATTTCCGACCGCGACATTGAGCTTTAACTTGTCGCCCGGCACCCCGCTCGGCACTGCGGCAGAACGGATGGAGCAGGCCGGGCACGAGATCGGTCTGCCCGCCACCGTTCGGATCGCTCCGGCGGGAAACGTCAAAGCCTTTGCCGACACCGCCCGCGACCAGCCGATTCTGATCGCGGCGGCGTTGCTGACGATCTTTATCGTGCTCGGCATCCTGTACGAGAGCACGTTGCACCCGCTGACGATTTTGTCGACCCTGCCCTCGGCTGGATTGGGGGCGCTGTTGGCGCTGCTGGTGACCGGCACCGAACTGACACTGATCAGCGTGATCGGGGTGTTCCTGTTGATGGGGATCGTCAAGAAGAACGGCATCTTGCTGGTCGATTTCGCCATCACCGCCGAGCGGCGCGGTCTGACCCCCGATCAGGCGATCCGCGAAGCCTGCCATATCCGCTTTCGCCCGATCACCATGACCACCTTGACCGCGCTGCTGGGCGCGCTGCCGCTGGCGTTGGCCTCCGGTCCGGTGGGCGCGTTGCGCCAGCCGCTCGGTATCGCCATCGTCGGCGGTTTGCTGCTGTCGCAGATGTTGACCCTGTTTACCACTCCCGTCGTTTATCTTTCGCTGGCCCGTCTGTCCCGCTGGTGGCGGAACCGGCGCGAGCGGCGGATGGAGGCTGCCCCGTGATCCGAACGCTTCCCTATCCCCTGGCCCTGGCCGTCCTGCTGGGCGGCTGCTCGATCGGTGATCCGTTCGTCGCCCCAGAGGCTCCTCCGCCTGCCGCCTGGAGCGGGGCCAGCCACACCGCCGCCTGGCCGTCACCCGATTGGTGGCGTCAGTTCGGCTCGCCCCGGCTCGACGCGCTGATGCAGGATGCGATGCGGGGGAATTTCGATATCGCCGCCGCGATGGCCCGGGTGCGTCAGGCCGAAGCCCAGGTCGAGATCGCCGGAGGCGCGCTCCTGCCCGCCTTGACCGGCGATGGCAGCGCGACCCGCAGCCGGTCGTCGCTGGCGATGTCGAACAGTTCATCGGCGCTTAGCCGAGGTATGAAGCCGACCTACGTCACCACCTATGGCGCGACCGTCAGCGCCAGTTACGAAATCGATTTCTGGGGCAAGAACCGCGCCGGAGTCGATTCGGCGGCGGCGGCGGCTGAAGTCAGTCGCTTCGACTATCAGACGGCGATGCTGACGATGCAATCCTCGATCGCCACCACCTATTTCGACATCCTGGGCTATGGCGAGCGCCTGCGGTTGGCGCGGGACTCGGTGGCTAATGCCGAAGCGGTGCTGGCCGTCTATCGCGACCGGCTGGCGGCGGGGACGGCAACCTCGCTTGACGTCGCCCAACAGGAAAATGTCGTTGCCAGCCAGCGGGCCACCGTTCCGCCGCTGGAAAAGCAGATCAGGCAGTCACGCAACGCCCTGGCGATTCTGGTCGGCCGCCTGCCCGAGGAATTGGCACTGGACCCGGAAAGCCTGGATGTGCTGGCGATGCCCGAAGTGGCTCCGGGCTTGCCGTCGGAATTGCTGGCGCGACGGCCCGACGTCCTGTCCGCCGAGGCCGGTCTGCGTGGAGCCAATGCCGACATTACCGTTGCCCGCGCCGCGTGGTTCCCCAGCATCTCGCTAACCGGGCAGGGCGGGTTCCAGAGTGTCGATCTGGCCAAGATGATGACCCATCAGAGCCTGCTGTTCTCGATCGGTCCCAGCTTTACCGTGCCACTGTTCGACGGCGGCAAGATCGCCGGAACGGTCGAGCAGAAACGGGCGCGCTGGGACGAATTGGTCCAGACCTATCGCAAGGCGGTGGTCTCGGCCTTTTCCGACGTCGAGGATTCGCTGGTCGCGGTCGAAAAGACCACCGAAGCGGAAGCGGCCCAGCGTGTCGCCGAATCGACGGCACGGCAGGCTTTCGAGATTGCTCAATCGCTGATGCGCGGGGGAACGGTCGATGTCACCACCGTTCTGAACACCCAAAAGACTCTGTTCTCGGCGCAAGATCAACTGGCGCAGGCCCGGCTGGCGCGGTTCCAGGCTCTGGTCGGTCTTTACAAGGCGATGGGCGGGGGCTGGTCGTCCGACAAAGCCGGTTCGTGAAACGGGGGCGGGTCGAATGCCCGCCATCCCTCTGGTCCGAAGGCTTCAAGCGGACGGAACCGGGCCTTGTAGGACATCTTGCGGCTGTCGGAAATCCAATAGCCGAGATAGACGTAGGGTAGCCCGATCTGGCGCGATTGCTCGATCAGCCACAGCACCACCTGGGTTCCCAGGCTGCGGTGATACAGATCGGGGTCGAAGAAGCTGTAGACCGCCGACAGGCCGTCCCGCATCCGGTCGGCCAGGCATACCGCGGTCAGGCTGCCGTCGGCGCGACGGAATTCGATCAGGAAGGTATCGACCGGGCTGTCCTCGACCATTGAGCGATAATCGTAAAAGCCCATCAGCGCCATGTCGCCTCCGGCATGGCGCGATTCCTGATAGCGGGCGAACAGGCGGAATTGTTCCGCCGTCGCCTTGGCCGGAACCTTGCGGGCCACCAGTTCGGCATTGGCGCGAGCGATCTTGCGCATGGTGCGGCCGGGGGAAAAGCCATCGACGACGATCCGCACCGGGATGCAGGCCGAGCATCCGGGGCAGGCCGGGGTATAGGCAATCGAATGACTGCGGCGAAAGCCCGCACGCGACAGAGCTTCATGCAGCCCTTCGGCGTCGGCTCCATTCAACTCGGTGACGATCTTGCGTTCCAGCCGCCCGGCGACATAGGGGCAGGGCAACGGCGCGGTCGTGAAGAAGAAATGCGGTCGCTTGAGCGGAAAATGATCCATTATGTCACGTCCGGTCTCGTCCTCTGGAGGTCAAGCCTAACGCCGCCGGAAGGCCGGAGCGTGCTACGACCTACCATATAGGAACGCTATGCCGCCGGTTCAAACCTCGGATCGTTGTCCGGGGCCACCCCATTGCTGCGGGTCGTTGACAACAACCGTTCCTGCCAGGAAATCGTGCACGGTCCGGCGGCGCGGATTGAACAATGCCACCAGCAAGATCAGGCTGCCGGTCATCGCCAGCGAGGCATAAAAGGCAACGGTCTGGACCAGGGCTTGGCCCAGGCTGGGGCGGCCGCCAGAGGCTTCGGCGCCCGGTGCGATCGACATCACCCGCAACCCGGCGATCCGCATCCCAAAGGTGGCCGAACGCGGCCCGGCGATCGTCACGGTATGGTAGGCGATCGGCACCAGCGCCAGAACCACGCCCAGAACCGGCATCAACAGCCCAAATGTCAGCGCGCCCAGGATCACGCAGCCGATAAACACGACCATCCACAACAGCCCGACCACGACGAGATCAAGGCAATAGGCGTAAATCCGCCGGGGGGTGACGCCAAGGTAATAGATCGGGTAGCGCCATGCATCGCCCCATTCCGGAACGGTTGCTGGTGGAAAAGCCGGAGAGGGGGGAAGCGACATGATCGTCAGTGCTCCCAGATCGTTATTTTTTCGACATCGGGACCGACAGGGTCTTCGATTCGGTCGGACCTAGATCGTTTTCGCGCAAAAGAATAATGCTGATGCGCCGGTTGCGCAGCCCTTTGGGGTCGTTCTTTTCCAGCGGGTCCTGGTCGGCGCGGCCAACGACGCGGTCGACCCGGTTTTCCGGCACGCCCGACGCGATCAGAGCACGGCGGCTGGCCAGGGCACGGTCGGCCGACAATTCCCAGTTGGTGTAGCCCGACGGGTCCTTGAACGGCACCGAATCGGTGTGTCCAGAGATCGAGATGCGATTGTCGGGCAATTGGCGGACGATGCGGGCGACAAGGTCAAGCATGGCGCGGGTATGACCGTAAGGCGCGCTGGAGCCGGACGGGAACATCGCCAGCCCTTCCTGGTCGGTGATCTGAATCCGCAGCCCCTCGGGGGTGTTGTCGACCAGCATGCTGCCCTGGAACTGCTTTAATTCGGGGATGCCTTTGACCGCGTTCTCCAGCATTTCCTTGGCCTTGTCGAACTTCTGCTGTTCGCGCGCGGCCATCGCTTCCTTGAATTCCTGCTCGGTCATGCCGGGCTTGTCCTGGCCATCGGCCCCCTGCTGGTCGGGACTGTTCTGGGTGCTGGGCGCGGACAAATCCTCGCCCTCGGCACTGATCGAGGAGGGGGGAGCGACTGGACCAGGGTCGGCGACGAGGCCTGACTGACCTGAGCCCCTTCGCCGATGGTCTGACCGCCCAGAACACCGCCGGCCCCGTTCGAGCTTTTCGACGCCATCGTCGGGGCGAAATAGTTCGAGACGCCGGTCAATTGCTCTTCGGTGACGGCGTTCAACAGCCACAACAGCAGGAAGAACGCCATCATCGCCGTCACGAAATCGGCATAGGCCACCTTCCACGCGCCGCCATGATGGCCGCCTGCAAACTTCTTGACCCGCTTGATGATGATGGGGCTGCCGCCTTCGGCCATGATATCTGGCTCAATCCGGCGGGAGGTTGGAGACCGTCTCTTCCAGTTCCTGGAAGGTCGGGCGGAGTTCGTCGGGCAAAATCTTGCGGGCGAATTCGATCGAAACCTGCGGGGCATAGCCCTGCATGTGGCCGAGCAATCCCGCCTTCATCGCCAAAAAGTAATTGTGATCCGAATCGAAGCACAATTGCATGTTGCGGGCAATCGGGGCGACGAAGGCATAGGAGATCAACACGCCCGAAAAAGTGCCGACCAGCGCCGCGCCGATCAGGTGACCCAGCACTTCCGGCGGTTCGGTGATCGATCCCATCGTGTGAATGACGCCCAACACGGCGGCGACGATGCCGAGCGCGGGCATCGCGTCGCCCATCAGATTCACCGCGTGGGCGATCTCGTGATAGTGCTTGTGGTGGGATTCCAACTCGCCGTCGATGATTGATTCCAGCTCGTGGGCATTGCTGGTTCCCAGCGTCAGCAGCCGGAGGTAATCACAGAGGAAGGTGCGGGTATGATGGTCGCTGGTGAATTTGGGGAACTTGGCGAAGAGCGGGCTTTCCTCGGGCTTTTCGACGTGACTTTCCAGCGCCAGATCGCCCTTGGTCTTGGCCAGCTTGAACACGGCGTACAGCATCGATAACAGTTCGATGTAGTCGTCCTTGCCGTGATGGGCGCCCTTGAACACAACCCCGATGTTACCCGCGATGCCGGTGATGATCGATTTGGGGTTGCCCAGCAGCAGCGAGCCGATTGCCGCGCCGACAATGATGATCCATTCGAACGGCTGAAAAAGAACGTCGAGGTGTCCACCGGGAGCAGCGTAGCCACCGATCACACTGACAAGGGTAACGATAATGCCGATGATCGCGAACATGGAGCTCCCCTGTTCCGCCGTCCTGTCCGTCCGACGGATCATCAATCCGTCCGAAAGGATGCAATAATTCCCGCTCGCTGTCGCGAGTCAACTCACAGGTTGTGAAAAAATGCTGTCGGGGATGTGCTCTTTCCTCTTTTCCTGTGACGCTCGGGCGGTCAAACTTAAGCCATGGTCAGCCCATATGTCGGGTCGCCACGGAGGAATACCAAGACATGATGCGCCAATTTGAGTTGGTGGAGCGCGTCAAATCCTACGATCCCAGTGCGGACGAGGACGCGATCAACCGCGCCTACGTCTATGCGATGAAGATGCACGGATCGCAATTGCGGGCTTCGGGCGATCCCTATTTTTCGCATCCGATCGAGGTCGCGGGCATCCTGACCCGGTATCGGCTCGATTGCGCCTCGATCATCACCGCGTTGCTGCACGACACGATCGAGGATACCCCCGCCACTCAGGAGGAAATCGAGCGGCTGTTCGGGCGCGAGATCGCCCGTCTGGTCGACGGCGTTACCAAACTTAACCGGATCGAGTTGCAGTCCGACCGCGCCAAGCAGGCGGAAAACCTGCGCAAGCTGGTCCTGGCGTTGAGCGAGGATATCCGCGTTCTGCTGGTCAAGCTGGCTGACCGCATGCACAACATGCGGACCCTGCATTACATCAAAAATCCAGACAAGCGCCGCCGCATCGCGCTGGAAACCATGGAGATTTATGCCCCGCTTGCCGAACGCATCGGGATGCAGGAAATCAAAATGGAACTGGAGGATCTGGCCTTCACCGAACTGCACCCCGACGCGCGCGGATCGATCGTTGCCCGGCTGGGCTTCCTGCGCGAACAGGGTGGCGATCTGATCGGGCGGATTCTCGAGGAATTGCGCAAGATCCTGGACGAGGCCGGGATCACCGCGACCGTATCGGGGCGGGAAAAGACTCCGTTCTCAATCTGGCAGAAGATGCAACGCAAGAACGTTGGATTTGAACAATTATCCGACATCATGGCGTTTCGCGTCGCGGTCGATGGGGTCGAGGATTGTTACCGGGCGCTGGGGGTGATCCACTCGCATTACCCGATGGTGCCGAACCGCTTCAAAGACTACATCTCGGTGCCCAAGCCCAACGGATACCGATCGCTGCACACCGGGGTGTTCGGGCCGGAGCGGCAGCGGATCGAGGTTCAGATCCGCACCTCGGAGATGCACGAAGTCGCCGAATTGGGGGTCGCGGCGCATTGGAAGTACAAGCGCGGCGGCGCCAAGCTGACCGACGGTCGCCAATATCGCTGGCTGCGCGAGTTGCTCGACATTCTGGAGCATGCCTCGAACCCCGAGGAATTCCTGGAACACACCAAGCTTGAGATGTTCCAGGATCAGGTGTTCTGTTTCACGCCCAAGGGCGACCTGATCGCCTTGCCGAGCGGGGCTTGTCCGGTCGATTTCGCCTATGCGGTTCACTCGCAGATTGGCGACACCTGCGTCGGATCGAAGGTCAATGGCCGCATCATGCCGCTGCGGACGCAGTTGCAGAATGGCGATCAGGTCGACATCATCACCTCGAAGGCGCAGACCCCCAATCCGACCTGGGAACGCTTTGTCGTCACCGGCAAGGCTCGCGCCCGTATCCGCCGCTTCATCCGTACCCAGCAGCGGACCCAATATACCGAGTTGGGGCGCGGCATGCTGGTCCGTGCCTTCCGCCAGGAAGGCTACGATTACACCGACAAGGCGCTCGACGGCGTTCTGAAGATCTACAAATCTCCTGCGATCGAGGATTTGGTCGCGCTGGTCGGCGAAGGGGTGATCTCGGCCCGTGACGTGCTGTCTTCGGTCTATCCCGAACTGAAGAACCGGACCCAACATACCGACAATGTCGTTACCCTGAAGGCCCGTCCGCCCGAGCGCAAGGAAAAGCCCGGGGCGATGCCGATCAAGGGGCTGATCCCTGGTATGGCGATGCATTTCGCCGGGTGCTGCCATCCTTTGCCGGGTGACCGTATCGTCGGTATCGTCGCGACCGGGCGGGGGGTCACCATCCACACGATCGATTGCGAGAATCTTGAGCAATTCGCCGACCAGCCCGAACGCTGGCTTGACGTTTCGTGGGACGAATCCGAGGTCAAACCCCATATCGGGCGCATCGATCTGATCGTCACCAACGAACCCACCACCCTGGGGTCGGTTTCGACGGTGATTGCCAAGAACATGGGGAACATCACCAATTTGAAGATCACCAACCGGACCACGGACTTCTTTGAGATGATCGTCGATATCGAAGTGCGCGACGTGAAGCATCTGACCAACGTCATCGCCGCCCTGCGCGCGACCCCAGCGATCAGCTCGGTCGATCGCGCCCGCAACTAAGGTCGAGCCCTGTTTTCCTCCCCCCACTGGAGCATTCGTCCGATATGACCCCCCGGCGTCTTCGCCTTGGCGTGAACATCGATCACGTCGCTACTCTTCGGAATGCCCGCGGCACTGCCCATCCCGATCCGGTTCAAGCCGCCGCCCTGGCCGCCGCGGCCGGAGCCGATGGCATCACCGCCCATCTACGGGAAGACCGCCGCCATATCCGTGATCGCGATATCGAGCGGCTGCGAGCCGAAATCGCCCTGCCGCTGAACATGGAGATGGCCGCGACGGCGGAAATGGTCGCGATTGCTCTGCGGCTGCGGCCGCACGCGGTCTGCGTCGTGCCGGAAAAGCGCGAGGAACGCACCACCGAGGGTGGATTGGACGTTGCCGGTCACCGCGAGGCGCTGCGGCCGCTGCTGACCCCGCTGATCGAAGCCGGGATTCGGGTGTCGCTGTTCGTCGAGCCCGATCCGCGCCAGCTTGACGCGGCCCGCGCTCTGGGAGCTCCGGTGGTCGAGTTGCATACCGGCGCCTATTGCGAGGTTGAGGGCGATGCCCGTGCCGCCGAACTGGCCCGGATCGTTGCCGCCGCCGCTCATGCCGAGGCGGTTGGCTTGGAATGCCATGCCGGCCACGGCCTGACCTTCGATAGCGTTGCGCCGGTGGCGGCGATCCCGGCTATCGTCGAGCTGAATATCGGTCATTTCCTGATCGGCGAGGCGATCTTTACCGGACTGGAGGCTGCGATCCGGCACATGCGGGCGCGGATGGATGCCGCCCGGACCACCATCGGGGTATCGTCATGATCCTGGGGTTGGGGAACGACCTCGTCGATATCCGCCGCATCGAGCGGACGCTGGAGAAGTTCGGCAACCGATTCCTTGAGCGCGTTTTCACGCCAATCGAGCGGGAACGTGCGGCGCGGGGACGGCCGGGCACGCAGGCCGCCACCCTTGCCAAGCGCTTTGCCGCCAAGGAAGCCACCGCGAAGGCGTTGGGGACCGGCTTTGCCAACGGAGTGTTCCTCCATGATATCGGCGTCGTCGATCTCGGCGGCGGGCGTCCCGGACTGGCGCTGACCGGCGGCGCTGCGGCACTGCTGGCCGGGCTGGTTCCGCCGGGTTTTACCGCCCGGCTGGACCTGTCGATGACCGACGAATATCCCCTGGCCGAGGCCGTGGTGGCGATCTCGGCCGTCCCGGCTTGACTTGAGCGCGCGGGGCTGGCTTGATCGGCGCAGGTCACGCCGTCCGTCATTGGGCGGCATTTATTTTAAATTCAAAGCTTTAGGCGGCACCTTTCATGTCTAGAGGCAAATCCAGCGGGATGGGCGAGACGATCCGCACGATCATCTATGCGATGCTGATCGCGGGCGCGGTGCGCACCCTGGCCTTCGAGCCCTTCAATATTCCGTCGGGATCAATGATTCCGTCGCTGCTGATCGGCGACTATCTGTTCGTTTCGAAATATGCGTATGGCTACTCGCGCTATTCGATGCCGTTCGGGATCGGTCCCAGCGGCGGCCGCATCCTGGGCAGCGGCCCCGAGGTCGGCGATATCGCGGTGTTCAAGAAGCCGACCGAAAACAAAATCGATTATATCAAGCGGGTGGTCGGCCTGCCCGGCGACCATATCCAGGTGATCGGCGGCATTCTCCATATCAACGGCACCCCGGTCGAGCGCAAACGGATTGAGGATTTCATTGACCGCGACCGCGACGGCAACATCATCCGCGCGCCCCAATATATCGAGACGCTGCCCAACGGCCGCAGTCACCGGATCATCGAGTTCCTGGGCGATAACGGCCCGGCCGACAACACCCGCGAATATGTGGTTCCGCCCGGCCATTATTTCATGATGGGCGACAACCGCGACAATTCGGCGGATTCGCGCTATCTGACCGAGGTCGGCTATGTTCCCGCCGAAAATCTGGTCGGCCGGGCCGAAATCCTGTTCTTCTCGGGTGACGGCAGCGCCGCGTTGTGGGAAGTGTGGCGTTGGCCCTGGGCAATCCGCTATTCTCGCCTGTTCCAGCGGATCGAATAGACGATGAGTGTCGACCATGATCTTTACGCCGTGCTGGGGCATCGGTTTTCCCAGCCCGGCTTGCTGACCCAGGCGCTGACCCATCCCAGCATCGACCAGGGGCGGCGCAATCGGCGGCGCTCGGCTGATTACGAGCGGCTGGAATTCCTGGGCGACCGGGTGTTGGGGCTGGTGGTCGCGGATATGCTGTATCACCGCTATCCCAACGAGCCGGAAGGCGCGCTGGCACGGCGCTTTACCGCCCTGGTGCGGGGCGAGACGGTGGCCAAGGTCGCCGAATCGATCGGCCTGGGGGCGCATCTGGCGATGGCACGGGGTGATGAAGAGGCCGGTGGCCGTGCCAATCCCGGCATCCTCGCCGATGCCTGCGAAGCGGTGATCGGCGCGATGTTCGCCGATGCCGGATTCGAGGTGGCCGCCGCTTTCGTGCGCGGCCGCTGGCAAGGGTTGATGGAAGAGACGATGGCTCCGCCCAAGGACGCCAAGACGGCGTTGCAGGAATGGGCACAGGGACGGGGCAAGGCTTTGCCGGCCTATCGCGTCGAAGGCGCGGAAGGGCCGCCGCACGAGCCGATTTTTCTGGTTTCAGTCTCGGTCGAGGGACTGGCGGCGGCTTCCGGTCGCGGGCCGTCAAAACGGGTGGCCGAACAGGCCGCCGCCGCCGCTTTGTTGGAAAAGGTGAAGGAATGAGTGAGAACGACGGGCAGCGCTGCGGTTTCGTCGCGGTGGTGGGAGCCCCCAACGCCGGGAAGTCGACCCTGGTCAACGCCCTGGTCGGGACCAAGGTCTCGATCGTGTCCCCCAAGGTTCAGACCACCCGCTTTCGCGTGCTGGGAATCTGCATGACTGGCGACGCCCAGGTGATTCTGGTCGATACCCCCGGCATCTTTCAGCCGCGCAAGCGGCTGGAGCGGGCGATGGTCGCCGCCGCCTGGAACGGTGCCGCCGATGCCGAGCATGTCTGTCTCGTCGTCGATGCCCAACGCGGCTATGACGACGACACCCGCGCCATTGTCGAAAAGCTGAAGGAAGCCGGGCGTCAGGTGGTGCTGGTCCTCAACAAGATCGACCTGATCCGTCGCGATTCCCTGTTGGAACTGACGGCGCGGCTGCATGCCGAAGGGCTGTTCTCCGACGTGTTCATGCTGAGTGCGCTGAAGGGCGACGGCATCGACGATCTGATGGCTCATCTCGGTCGAGCGATGGTGCCGGGGCCGTGGATGTTCCCCGAGGATCAGGTGTCCGATCTGCCGCAACGCCTGCTGGCCGCCGAGATCACCCGGGAAAAGGCGTTCCTGACCCTCTATCAGGAATTGCCCTATTCGCTGCATGTCGAAAGCGAAAGCTGGCAGGAACGGGACGACGGCTCGGCCCGGATCGATCAGGTGATCTATGTCGAGCGCGACAGCCAGAAGGCGATCGTACTGGGCAAGGGCGGCCGTCAGATCAAGGCGATCGGCGAGGCGGCCCGGACCGAACTCGAAGCTCTGCTGGAACGGCGCGTCCATCTGTTCATTCACGTCAAGGTCCGCGAGGATTGGAGCGAGAAGCGCGACGCCTATTCCGACATCGGCCTCGATTACGACGCATAGCGGCAAGACGCGGCCGAATCCGCGGCCGGGTTTCGAGAAAGAGCGGCACGGACGCGATGGAGTGGGAGGACGAGGCCCTGGTGCTGTCGGTCCGCCGCCACGGCGAACATGGCGGCATCGTCGGGCTGTTGACCCTGACCCATGGCCGTCATGCCGGTCTATTGCACGGTGCCGCTTCGAAAGCCAATCGCGGTATCGTTCTGCCGGGAAACCGGGTGCGGGCGTGGTGGCGGGGACGGTTGGCCGAACAATTGGGCGCGCTGCGTCTCGAATTGCTGAAGGCCCATGCCGGCGACGCCTTGGGCGATCCGGGGCGGCTGGCGGCATTGGGATCGGCTTGCGCCCTGGCCGAGTGCAGTCTGCCCGAGCGTCAGGCCCATCCAGGGGCCTATGCCGCCTTGTCGGCGCTGCTGACCGCTCTGCCCGCCGAATCCTGGCCCAGCGTCTATGTTCATTTCGAACTGGCGCTGCTGCGCGATATCGGCTTCGGTCTCGATCTGTCGGCCTGTGCCGCCACCGGAACGACCGAGGATCTGGTCTATGTCAGTCCCCGTACGGGCCGGGCGGTGTCGCGAGAGGCCGGGGAGCAATGGAAGGACCGGCTGCTGGTCCTGCCGCGCTTTCTGACTGGCGGCGGCGAGGGCAACCAGGACGAAATCCGCGCCGGTCTCGATCTGGCCGGGTTCTTTCTTGGCCGTCATCTTGGCACGTTGCCGCCCGCCCGTTCGCGTCTGGTTGACCGTTTCCGCGTCTGAGCTACATTTCCAAAGGACCCGGCGAAGCCTGACTTTGCCGTGAAGAGTCGAGGATTCCCCCCATGAGTAAGACCGCCGCCGCCAATGGCGACATCCGCGTGACGCCGCTGGCCGATGCCCTGGGCGAACGCTATCTCGCTTATGCGATGTCGACGATCGTGTCGCGTTCGCTGCCCGACGTCCGTGACGGCCTAAAGCCGGTGCATCGCCGTCTGTTGTTCGCGATGCGGCAATTGAAGCTCGATCCCGATGGCGGCTTCAAGAAATGCGCCCGCGTCGTCGGCGACG
>NZ_AQPH01000002.1 GCF_000442515.1 Magnetospirillum fulvum MGU-K5
GAATCGTTCGAACACATGTTCCGCCGCGAAGGGATCCGGGCGGCGATCGTCGAGGGCGACAGCTTTCATCGCTATAACCGCGCCGACATGAAGCGGGCGATGATCGAGGCGGAGAGGAGCAACCACCGCACCTTCAGCCATTTCGGACCCGAGGCGAATCTGTTCGCCGAGATGGAACAATTGTTCGCTACCTATGGCGCGACCGGCGGCGGGCAGCGGCGGCTTTACATCCACAATGAGGATGAGGCGGTTCCCTTCGTCGATCAGGGAATCGGCCCCGGCCAGTTCACCCCCTGGGACGATATTCCGCCGGATACCGACTGTCTGTTCTATGAAGGGCTGCACGGCTGCATCGTCACCCAGGACAGTAATTGCGCCCGCCATGTCGATCTGAAGATCGGAGTGGTGCCGGTCATCAACCTGGAATGGATTCAGAAGATCCACCGCGACACCCGCCATCGCGGCTATTCCGAGGAAGCGGTGACCGAAACGATTTTGCGGCGGATGCACGATTACATCCATTACATCCTGCCGCAATTCAAGCTGACCGATATCAACTTCCAGCGCGTGCCGGTGGTCGATACCTCGAACCCGTTCATCGCCCGCGACATCCCCACCGCCGACGAAAGCCTGGTGGTGATCCGCTTCCGCAAGCCCGACCGCTTTGCCGTCGACTTTCCCTATCTGCTCCAGATGCTGAAGGATTCGTGGATGAGCCGCCGCAACACCATCGTCGTCCCCGGCGGCAAGATGGGTTTGGCGATGGAACTGGTGCTGACTCCGATCCTGCGCCGGATCAACGAAGAGCGGCAGGAGGCGCTGCGCTCGCGAACGTCCTGATTTCGCGGGCTCCCACGCTTGACCCATCCAGGCCCCGTGGTTAGGGTTGCGGCCGTCTGATCGTCCCCCCCTTTGCCACGGCGGTTCCCCATGGCCAGCACCGGCACCCAAGCGCCCAGTTTCCAAAGTCTGATCCTGACCCTGCAAGCCTTCTGGGCCGAACGGGGCTGTGTCATCCTTCAGCCCTATGACATGGAGGTCGGCGCGGGCACCTTCCACCCCGCCACCACGCTGCGCGCGCTGGGGCCGGATCGGTGGAAGTGCGCCTATGTCCAGCCGTCGCGGCGGCCCAAGGACGGCCGTTATGGCGAGAACCCCAACCGGCTTCAGCATTATTACCAGTTCCAGGTGCTGTTGAAGCCCAGTCCCGAAGACCCGCAGGCGCTGTATCTCGACAGCCTGCGGGCGCTTGGGATCGACCCGATGGAACACGACATCCGCTTTGTCGAAGACGATTGGGAAAGCCCGACCCTCGGCGCCTGGGGCCTGGGCTGGGAAGTGTGGTGCGACGGAATGGAGGTGACTCAGTTCACCTATTTCCAGCAGGTCGGCGGCATCGAATGCGACCCGGTCGCGGTCGAGCTGACCTATGGCCTGGAACGTCTGGCGATGTACATCCAGGGGGTCGAGAACGTCTACGACCTCCGCTACAACGATGACGGCGTCAAATACGGCGAGATTTTCCTTCAGGCGGAGCAGGAATATTCCGCCCACAATTTCGAACACGCCGACACCGAGATGTTGCTGCGTCATTTCGAGGATGCGGAGACCGAATGCCGCGCCCTGCTGGCGAAGGGCGTCGCCCTGCCCGCCTATGACCAGTGCATCAAGGCCAGCCACCGCTTCAACCTGCTCGACGCGCGCGGCGTGATCTCGGTGGCGGAACGTCAGGCATATATCGGCCGGGTCCGTGCCCTGGCCAAGGCATGTTGCGAAGGCTGGCTCGCCAGCCGCAAGGAGGCGTGAGGATCATGGCCGAGTTTCTGCTGGAAATCCTCTCCGAAGAGATCCCCGCCCGGATGCAGGCCCGCGCCGCCGACGATCTGCGCCGCCTCGTCACCGACGGTCTGACCGCCGGGGGCATCACGTTCGAGTCCGCCCGCGCGTTGGTGACGCCGCGCCGTCTGGTGCTGGCGATCGACGGGCTGCCGCTGGCCGGTCCCGATCTGTCCGAGGAAAAGCGCGGCCCCCGCGTCGGCGCACCCGCCCAGGCGATGGACGGCTTTTTGAAATCGACCGGACTTACCGTCGAGCAGTTGGAACAGCGCGACACCGGCAAGGGCGTCTTCTGGTTCGCGGTGATCGAGCGCAAGGGACGCGCCACCGTCGATCTGCTGAAAGAGGTGGTCGAGGCGACGATGGCCGCCTTCCCCTGGCCGAAATCGCAGCGTTGGGGCACCCATACGGTGCGCTGGGTCCGCCCGGTCCAGTCGATCCTGGCCCTGTTCGACGGCGCGGTGATCCCGGTCCAGTTCGGCCCGGTCGCGGCCGGTAACGTCACAAGGGGCCACCGCTTCCTCGCGCCCGAGAGCTTCGCCGTCACCGGCTTTGCCGATTATGCCGAGCGTCTGCGCGCCGCCAAGGTGATCCTCGACCCGGCCGAGCGGCGCGACACGATCCTGACCGGCGCGTTGGCGCTGGCCCGGGCCGAGGGGCTGACGCTGAAGGACGATGAGGGCCTGCTCGCCGAGGTTGCCGGGCTGGTCGAATGGCCGGTGCCGCTGATCGGCAGCATCGACGATGCCTTCATGGACGTCCCCGCCGAGGTGCTGATTACCTCGATGCGCGCCCACCAGAAATATTTCAGCCTGTTGAAGGCCGATGGCAGCCTGGCGCCCCGCTTCATCGTCGTCTCGAACATGGCGGCGAGCGATGGCGGCAAGGCGATCGTTTCGGGCAATCAGCGAGTGCTGCGCGCCCGCCTGTCCGACGCCAAATTCTTCTGGGACACCGACCGCCGCCACCGCCTCGACTCGCGGCTGCCCAAGCTGGCGGAACGGACTTTCTATGCCGGTCTCGGCACGATGCGCGACAAGGCCGACCGCATCGCCGCGTTGGCAAAGGCGATCGCGGCGCAGATCAACGCCGATCCCGCGCTGGCGGAACGGGCTGGTCTGCTCGCCAAGGCTGATCTGTCATCGGAAATGGTCGGCGAGTTCCCCGAGCTTCAAGGGGTGATGGGGCGCTATTACGCCCGCAATGACGGCGAAGCGGCCGAGGTGGCCGAGGCGATCGCCGCCCATTATTCGCCGGTGGGACCGTCGGATTCCTGCCCGACCGCGCCGATCGCGGTCGCTGTGGCGCTGGCCGACAAGATCGATTCGCTGGTCGGCTTCTTTGCCATCGACGAAAAGCCGACCGGATCGAAAGACCCGTTCGCGCTCCGCCGCGCCGCACTCGGCGTGATTCGTCTGATCGTCGAAAACGGGCTGCGGATCAAACTGAGCGCGGTGTTCGGCCCATCCTGGGCCTCGTTCGGCGGAACGCTCGCCAACAACGCCGACCAGACCGTCGCCGACCTCCTGTCCTTCTTCGCCGACCGCTTGGCCGTCGCCTGGAAGGAACAGGGCATCCGCCACGATCTGATCAACGCAGTGTTCGCGCTGGGTGGTCAGGACGATCTGGTCCTGCTGCGCAAGCGGGTCGAGGCGCTGGCCTCGTTCGTTGCCTCCGACGACGGCTCCAACCTGCTGGTGGCCTATCGCCGCGCCGCCAACATCGTCCGGATCGAGGAAAAGAAGGACGGCACCAGCTTCGCCGCCCCGGTCGATGCCGCCAAGCTGGTTCAGGCCGAGGAACAGGCCCTGGCGGCGGCACTCGATCACGTCGGACCGACGGTCGAAGCGGCGTTGCAGGCCGAGGATTTCGCCGCCGCGATGGCGGCGCTGGCAACCTTGCGCCGCCCGCTCGATGCCTTCTTCGAACAGGTGACGGTCAACGCCGATCAACCCGATCTGCGCGTTGCCCGGCTGGGGCTGCTCGCGGCGATCGGGACGGCGATGGGCCGCGTCGCCGATTTCAGCAAGATCGAAGGATAGGAACCGCAACCGGAAGTCATCTTTGCGCCACACTCCTGACTGGTCATTCGTTCCACGAAAGAGCATGATCTGTGGCGCAAAGTTCCGTCCGGCGCGGGCGAGGACGCAATTTTCGTTCAGACACTGAAGGGCGCGAGATCGACCATGACGAAATGGGTCTATAGCTTTGGCGGTGGCAGGGCCGAGGGACGGGCGGATATGAAGAATCTGCTCGGCGGCAAGGGGGCCAATCTGGCCGAAATGAGCAATCTCGGCATCCCGGTCCCCCCGGTTTCACCATCAGCACCGAGGTCTGCACCTATTATTACGATAATGGTGAGGTCTATCCCGACAGCCTGAAGGACGAGGTGATCGCCGCGCTGGCCAAGGTCGAAGAGACGCTGGGCCGCACCTTCGGCTCTGTCGCCGACCCGCTGCTGGTCTCGGTTCGCTCGGGCGCGCGCGCCTCGATGCCGGGGATGATGGACACCATCCTCAATCTCGGCCTCAATGACCTGTCGGTCGAGGGGCTGGCCAAATGTTCGAACGATCCGCGCTTTGCCTATGACAGCTATCGCCGCTTCATCCAGATGTACTCGAACGTGGTGTTGGGGATCGACCACCACAATTTCGAGGAAATTCTGGAAGAGGCCAAGGACGATAAGGGCGTTCAGCTCGACACCGATCTTGGTGCCGAGGATTGGAAGAAGGTGATCGCCCGCTATAAGAGCAAGGTGCAGGAAGTTCTCGGCCATCCCTTCCCGCAGGACGTCCACGAACAGCTGTGGGGCGCGATCGGCGCCGTGTTCGGCTCGTGGATGAACCAGCGCGCCATCACCTATCGCCGCCTCCACGACATCCCCGGAAGCTGGGGCACCGCAGTCAATGTGCAGGCGATGGTGTTCGGCAATATGGGTGACGATTGCTCGACCGGCGTCTGCTTCACCCGCAATCCCTCGACCGGCGACAACGAATTCTATGGCGAGTTCCTCGTCAATGCCCAGGGCGAGGACGTCGTTGCCGGCATCCGCACCCCGCAGCAGATCACCATCGAGGGCAAGAACGCCCAACGTTCGACCCTGCCTGCGATGGAAGAATGCCAGCCGGAGGTGTTCAAGGAGCTGAACGCGATCCGCCACAAGCTCGAAGCCCATTACCGTGACATGCAGGACATGGAATTCACGGTGCAGCAGGGGCGGCTGTGGATGCTCCAGACCCGCACCGGCAAGCGCACCACCAAGGCGGCTTTGAAGATCGCCGTCGATATGGCGCGCGAGGGGCTGATTACCCGCAAGGAAGCGATCCGCCGCATCGATCCGGTCTCGCTCGATCAGTTGCTCCACCCCACCCTCGACCCCAAGGCACCGCGCAAGGTGCTGGCCCGTGGCCTGCCCGCCTCGCCGGGTGCGGCGTCGGGCCGGGTGGTGTTCTCGGCCGAAGACGCCGAAAACTGGGTCAATGTCCGCAAGGAAAAGGTGATCCTGGTCCGGGTCGAGACCAGCCCCGAGGATATCGGCGGCATGCATGTCTCCGAAGGCATCCTCACCACCCGTGGCGGCATGACCAGCCACGCCGCCGTTGTCGCCCGTGGTATGGGGACTCCTTGCGTCGCCGGTGCCGGTGAGATCCGGGTCGATCACGCCGCCCGCCAGATGAAGGTTGCCGGTCAGGTGCTGTCCGAGGGCGACGTCATCACCCTCGACGGTTCGACCGGCGAGGTCTTCCTCGGCGCGGTGCCGACGATCCAGCCCGAAATGACTGGCGATTTCGCCACGCTGATGGAATGGGTCGACACCATCCGCACCCTGAAGATCCGCGCCAACGCGGAAACGCCGCAGGACGCCGCCACCGCCCGCAAGTTCGGGGCCGAGGGCATTGGCCTGTGCCGGACCGAGCACATGTTCTTCGATCCGCGCCGCATCATCGCGATGCGCGAAATGATCCTGGCCGAAACCGAAGAGGGCCGCCGCGCCGCTCTGTCCAAGCTGCTGCCCTATCAGCGCCAGGATTTCATCGAGCTGTTCGAGATCATGCGCGGGCTGCCGGTGACGATCCGCCTGCTCGATCCGCCGCTGCACGAATTCCTGCCCCACACCGACGCCGAAATCGCTGAGGTGGCTAAGGAAGCCGGGGTCGATCCCGCCTTGATCCGCGCCCGCAATATCGCCCTGCACGAATCCAATCCGATGCTGGGCCATCGCGGCTGCCGTCTGGGCATCACCTATCCCGAAATCTACGAGATGCAGGCTCGGGCGATCTTCGAGGCGGCGGTCCATGTCTCGCGCGAGACCGGCCGTAGCGTCGTGCCCGAGGTGATGATCCCGCTGGTCGGAGCCCGCAAGGAACTCGACCTGTTGAAGGACGCCATCGATAAGGAAGCCCAGGCGGTGTTCGCCGAGCAGAATTACGCGGTGAAGTACTTTGTCGGCACCATGATCGAACTGCCGCGCGCTGCGTTGATGGCGGGCGAGATCGCCGAAACCGCCGCGTTCTTCTCGTTCGGCACCAACGACCTGACCCAGACCACCTTCGGGATGAGCCGCGACGATTCCGGCCCGTTCCTCGAGGTCTATCGGGCGCGGGGCATCTATGAACGCGATCCCTTCGCCAGCCTCGATCAGGCCGGTGTCGGCGAACTGATCCGCATCGCCGCCGAACGCGGTCGCGCCACCCGGCCCGGCCTCAAGCTCGGCATTTGCGGCGAACATGGCGGCGATCCCGCCTCGATCTCGTTCTGCCAGAGTGCCGGCCTTGATTACGTGTCGTGCTCGCCCTACCGCGTGCCGATCGCCCGTCTCGCGGCGGCGCAGGCCGCTCTGGGCGAAGGCAACTCGTCCGGTACCGCTTAGTCACTTTGCGGGCTGTGGCACCCCCCTCTCCGGCGGAGAGGGGGGTGTTTCATTTTGGGGGCTTCGGTGGAAAATAAACGGGACTCTGCCCCGTACTCCCCGCAAAGGGCCATAGGCCCTTTGATCCCAATCCGTGAAGACAAGGGATGCCGGTCCAGGGGGCGCGGCCCCCTGGCGGGTGTGGGCAGAGCCCACAAACCCTACCGGCTCATGATATCCGCGACTTCCAGAATCTGCTTGTCGGCCCGCATCAGGAAGAAGCCCTGGGTCGCGATATCGGACGGAACGAAATACGAGCCAGGGGTGCCGTTGGCGATGAAGGTCTTGTACATCGTCGCGCCGTCGCGCAGCGAGGACAGCATATTGTTCCAGTGCCGCTGCGCCCCCTTCGAGGCGATCACGTCTTTGTAATCCTCGCCGACGCCTTTCAGGATCGTGTAATAGGCGTACATCCGGCCCTTGGTGGCAAAGAAGGTGCGGGCCGGGCGGCCATCGAAAATCCATCCCCCCGGGATGTAATCGCTCAAGGGCCGCTTGAGTTCGCCGCCATGCTCGGAGACCGCGACGGCGCGGCCGGGCGGCTCGACCAGGGCCTCGATGGCGGCGGACTGGCTGCCGAGATCGCGGCTGATCTTGACCAGGAAGTCGGCCAGGCTGCTGTGAATCTTGTCGTACTTAGCCTCGCCGTGGGCCAGCCGGTGATTGTACTCAACCAGGCTTTCGACCCCTTCGTTATACATCGTGACGCTGCTGGGCAGGATGTATTCGGTCGGGTCTTCGCTGAACTTGCCCTTGGCCGAGATCAGATCGCGGTCGGCTTCGCCCGATCCCCGCTCACGGCCGAGGAAGTCGGACATTTCGTTGGCCCAGCGCGCGACGGCGTACTGAATGCCGATCTGATAGGCCTTCATGTTGCTGCTGTGGGCCATCGGATAGATCCACGGCTTGTTCGGAGCCCAGCCGGTTTCGTTGATCTCGAGGTCCATCAGGGTTGCCGCCATCGTCACGGCGTGGCTGCCGCCTTCCACGACAAATTTCGGATTCGGCTTCAGATTGGGGTCATCGTCAATACGATAGCTAAAGAAAATAAGAAAAAGGAATACAGCAACAACCCCCAGGACGATCCTGGCCTTATCACTGCCAACTAAAAACCAGAACAGAGATCTCAATTTTCCGTTGCTAAGGGCGGTATCCATTTTTCTCTCCGTGGCGGTCGGATCGCATTGTTGACAGTCTGATCCGTGACGTCAGGGGGGAAGCCAGGGTCGGATCGATGTTACGCTAATCGGGGTTTGTGCCTACAGCGACACTTAAGAGATAGTTCAGATTGATTCCAAAATAACCCAGGCAAAAGCCCAGGAGGATAGACCATAAGATTGGTGCCCAGGGGGGAAGGGCCGGCGCAACTAGTGACCCGAGGGACCCCGGTCCTAGCGCACACCGCAACACGTTATAATGCTCCGAGTCACGTGCGGATGGGTATGAAAATGCCGAAGATCAGCAGCGCAAATCACAAACAAGCCGTGCAGGAAGGATGCGGCGCGGCACAATGCACGTCAAGCTTCTGTAGTACGCAGGTATATTCGGACCATCCCGGCCGGTCCCCGCTGCCAGACGCCCCCTGATCACGGAGCGGAATGGGCTCAGGCGTCAGGACTTGGCGACAGGAGAATTGGCCGGAACAATCGGCGCGACCGCCGTGCGTAGCACCGAATCATCATCGGTTGACTTGTCGTGGTGTGATCCATGCGTCTTCAGCCCCCATTCCCACAGGGCCGAGGTCGGCAGGGGCAGCACCAGGAACCAATGCTCCAGCACACCGACGACCAGAAGCGTCGCGAGGAAGGTATAGGCGGCCAGATCGAAGCTACCCGCCTCGGCCGCCGCTGCCAATCCGATCACCCAGGCGGCGGCAACGGTGGTGACGGTGACCGACACCGGGAACAACAGGTTCATCGGGCGCCGGGTCAGGAAGCTGCGCAGAAAGCTCAGATGATCGGGCAGAAAATCTTCGCTGAGATTGGGAACGCCCAGGAACACGTTGAGCTTGGCACTCTGATGCATGCTCCACAGGATCACGAAGCACCAGAACGCTAATTGATTGGGTGAGTCGGCGGTCAACCACCACATCACGGCCCCGGTCACGAGGATCTTGATCTCGTGATACAGCGTCACCTGAATTCCGTGCCCAAGATGCACCCAGCCCCGGCACCCTTCGGGGCAGGCATGACGGCGCGGCCCGGTGACATAGCCGAGATAGAAGCTGATCTCCTGCCACGCCCAGGCGAAGAACGCGAAGGTAAAGGCGGCATAGGCTCCGGCAACGCTGGCTTCGCCCGCCGTCGCGGCCAACCCCAGCATCGAGGCGGCGAACACCGCCGTTGCCACCACCATTGTTTTGCGAAAGGTAACCGAGGGCAGGCCATCGAGGAACAACACCGCCCCGGTCCCGAACCACCACAGAAACAAGGCATAGACCGCAGGAAGGACATAATCGAGCATGTCCCGCTACTCCTGCGGCAGGTGGTTTTGGGGGAAACGGGTCAAATCCGGGAAGACCCGGGTGCCTCTCATGACGCCGGTTTTCCGACGGTCAGCAACCGGGAAAAAGCCTCGGCATTGGTCGGGCCATAGGCTTTCAGTTCGATCCGGGCCTTGGTGGTCAGATCGTCCAGAGTCACGCGGCCATCATCCCAAGCGGTAAGACGAAACGGAGCGTCCTCGCCCCGCTCCAGCCCGCGATGTTCGCGCGCCAGAGCCCGCATCGCGCCACGGACGAAGCCATAGGCCCCCGGAGCCAGGACGTCGATCTGGGCCCGGCTGCCCGCTTCCAGCACCACGACGCCGCCATCAGGCTGATCGATGAAGATCACGTCGCGGCTGTTGACGGCAACGGCCTCGGCCGGAGCGAGGCCCAGCTTGTAGCCGGTCACCTTGGCCACCCCGACCAAAGTGATGACCAGAGCCAGCATGACGCCGGCTCCGATCAACAAGGGACGCGGAATGGGTTTATCGCCGAACGGACCGCTCATCACATCTCCCGAATCAGACTTCGGCGTCTTCGCGCGCGACCGGATCGGCAGCGGCGGGATGCGCCGGAGCGGCTTCAACCAGGGCGTCGCCCAGAATCCGGGCGATCGCTACCGCGCCAGGAATGGCGCGCAATGTCGGCTCGACCTTGGAAAACCGCCAGGGGCGGGCATGGGGCCAGAGCACGAGATAGGCCAGATGTTGATCTCCGCTCAAAGAAAGGGAGATATCACCGGTCCCATCGGAATAGGTTTTCAGATCGGCGGATTCGATCATCCCGAACGGCAGATTGACCGACAACGGCAACGCCACGCCGTGGGAAATGACCACACGCCGGTTGGTGATCGAATAGGTCGTCGCCCGAGCGCTGGACCAGCCGATCAACACCAGGACCAGGGCCGCAGCCAAACCGGCCACCACCATCAGGCCACCGGCGAACACGGCATCGAAGGCCCCGCCCCCGTCGGCGATGGCGGCAATCGCCCGCCAGACCGCGAGAAGTCCAAAGTAAACAGCCAACCACCCGAACCGAAAGGCTCGGGAGGTCAGCTGCCACCAAGACGGGGAGCCCTGCCAAAGCAGGCGCTCCCCCTGAGGAAGAGGCCCGGGCAAGCCCGGGACCATTTCAAAATGATGGTCGTGATCGCTCACAGCCAGGATTCCGACCGTTCAGCCGTCGCAAGCAGATAGCCGCCGCCGAAATAGGCGCTGACGCGGTCTTCTTCACGCAGGGTGATGCGGTCGGGGTTCGACAGAGCCGGAGCCGCACCGAACTGAGCGGCCGGAACCGAACCGGTGGTGACCTTCTTGTCGTCGCCGTGGACCTTGACCAGCGGAGCCGGGATCAGAACGGTCCGGGTGCCCGAGGTGGCGATTTCGTAGTAGCGGATCAGCAGATCGCCACGGTCGACCCAGACGTCGGCAACGGTGCCGGCAACCTTGCCGTCAGCGCCGATGGCCTGGAAGCCACGGGGATCGGGATCGTCCGACGCAACCGACAGATCGGTGGCGACACGCAGCGGGACGAGACGGTTGTGACCCTCGGCGTCGATGTCGGGAGTGTCAGCACGCTCGGCCCAGGCGGCCGGACCGATGCCGGACAACAGAGCGTTGCCGGTCGGGATCAGCGGAGCGCCGTCGAACTTGTAGGCCGGAACCGCGCCGGTCACCGGAACCAGAGCCTCGGCCCGCGGAGCGGTACGGGTCGACCCGTCACGCAGCACGAAGGTCTTGGGCTCGGGCAGCGGCGGGAAGCCGACCAGACGCTCGGGGTTCGGTCCGTCCGTCACCAGCGGATAGCCCTCGCGCTTGTCTTCCGAGCGGAGATAGTAGACCAGTACGGCGAAGAACGCCCAGAACGCATACAGCGTAAGCTGAGCTGCGTCTACGTAAGGAGTGAAAGCGCCGATGTCCATGGTATGACCTCAATCGTAGAGATTAACTTGGAAGCCCGGCGAGGCCGGACATTGACTTAACGCTGACCAGCTTGGTTGCCCTGGCCCCGCAACAGGGGCCCAATGGCGATCAGCGCGGCGAGCAGCATCAGGATTTCGATAGTATAAACTACAGCGTAGCCGGTGGCCGGGTCATTGAGGGCCACGCCCAGCGAGCCAGAGGCCGCCAGACTGGACACCCCATCCCGGGTCACCCCCCCCAGAGCAATCGCGATCCCGGCCGCAGAAGCCTGAACCGCTCCCCAGGCGCCCAGTGCCAACCCACTGTCGCCTTTTTTTGCCAACCCCATCGAAGCCGACAGGGTCGACGCAACAAACTGACCGGTTCCGAACCCGATCAGCACTGTTCCGAGAGCGAACAATGCCACCGAATGGGTCGGTGCGGAAACGATCAGGCTGACCAAAGCCGCCAGGCCGGAAAACACCCCGAACTGGGCCAGGCGGTGGACGTTGATACCGGAGGCCAAACCCCGCGCCACGACGAGATAGCCGCCCAACCCGCCGATGGCGAGCAAAGCGGTCAGCGCCGTCGTGGCGGCCACCGGAAGATGCAGAACTTGACCGCCAAACGGTTCCAGCAGGACGTCCTGCATGCTGAAGCCGACGGTCCCAACCCCGATGGCAACCAGCCGACGGGTCGCGTTGGGGTCCTGCATGAACTCTTTCCACGCGTCGCGGAAGCGAGGCTCGGGCTGCGCGGCCTTCGCCGCGGCGGCCTTGGCGCGATTGGGATCGCGCGGCTCTTGCTTCCACAGAGCGATGGAATTCAGCAGCATCGTGACGAAGGCGGCACCCTGCACCACCTCGATCAGCCGCTGCGGCGTGAAATCGGACAACAAAATGCCGAACACCACCGCGCTCAACACCATGCCGACCAGCAGCATCGAACACATCATCGCGACGACGCGGGGACGGCTTTCCTCCGGCGCCATATCGGCGGCCAGAGCCAGACCGACGGTCTGAGCGGTGTGCATTCCAGCGCCGACCAGCAGGAAGGCGGCGGCGGCGCCGATCTGACCGACCACGTTCGGACCCACCGAGGGCTCCGACAGCAGCAGCAAAGCGAACGGCATGATCGACAGACCGCCGAACTGGAGCATCGTTCCCATCCAGATATAGGGAACGCGACGCCAGCCGAGGGCGGAGCGGTGATGATCGGACTTAAAGCCGATGAAGGTGCGGAACGGGGCCAGGATCAGCGGCAACGCCACCATCAGCGCCACCAGCCAGGCCGGGACACCGAGTTCGACGATCATCACCCGGTTCAGGGTGCCGATAACCAGAACCACCGCCATACCGACAGTCAACTGGAACAGCGACAGACGGAACAGACGGCTGAGAGGAAGATCGGGCGTGCCAATATCGGCGAAGGGCAGGAATCGCGTGTCGATTCCCACCAACGAGCGCGCAATGCTGTTGGTAAGCCTCTTCATGACCGCCGCAGCTCCAGCGCCTGGGATTTATAAAACCCTGTCAGGATACGCCGGGTCCGCCCCGGACTCCAGCCCGCCAATTCAGGTGTCTCGGCAATCGTCGCCAACAGGGCTTTCTCCTCGACCGGAACGATCGACGGGCCACGATCTCCCCGCGGGAAGAACTTGCCCGCCACATGCATGGCCATCAGCAGCGGCGTGCGCGGCGCGAAGGTAAACAGCACGGCACGGCGGGTCATCGCCGCCAGCGCGGCGACGACCTTGACCTTATCCGGCGTATCGTAATGGATGATCGAGTCCATCGCCACGGCGTAATCAAACGTGCCGAGCGCGGGATCGAGCATATCACCCGAGCGAAAATCGATGCTGCCGGGGGCCAGATCGTCGGGCATCCGTTCCTTGGCAACCCCGATCAGGGTCGGCGACAGATCGATCGCCACCACCTGAGCCCCGCGCCGCGCCGCCTCGACGGCGAGCAGCCCGGTACCACAGCCAGCATCGAGCAGCCGCATTCCGGTCATATCAGCGGGTAGCCAGCTCATCAGGGTGCCGCGCATTTCCTCGCGCCCGGCACGGACGGTCTCGCGAATCCGGCTGACCGGGCTGTCCGACGTCAGCTTGGCCCAGGCGTCGGCGGCGGTCCGGTCAAAGTAAGTGGCGACCCAGCCCTTACGGTGTTGGTAATTGGCGGTGGGCATCAATTAAATCCCAACAAATCGAAGATTTCACGGTCCTTCAGAGACCGTGCGGCTTCCAGCGGCTCAACCCCGGCCCACAATTGAGTGGCCAGACGCAGATATTCCGTCTGCGCCGTCGCGACGTCGGGGTTCGACGGATCCAACTCGAACAGAGTCGCCTTTTGCAGACGGCTTTTGCGGATCACGTCGAGTTCGGGCATGTGGGCCAGACGCTTCATCCCGGCCAGATCGTTGAACTTGTCGATCTGATCGGTCGCGGCGCTGCGGTTGGCAATCATGCCACCCACCCGGACCGGATAATCACGGGCCTTGGCCTGGATCGCCGCGATGATCCGATTCATCGCAAAGATCGAATCGAAATCGTTGGCGGCGACGATCAAGGCGCGGTCGGCGTAATGGAGCGGCGCGGCAAAGCCGCCGCACACGACGTCACCCAGAACGTCGAACACCACGACGTCGGTCTCGTCGAGCAGGTGATGTTCCTTCAACAGCTTGACGGTCTGACCGACGACATAGCCGCCACAGCCGGTCCCGGCGGGCGGGCCGCCCGCTTCGACGCACATCACTCCGTTATAGCCCTCGAACACGAAATCTTCGGTCCGCAGCTCTTCCGGGTGGTAATCGACCTCTTCCAGGACGTCGATCACCGTGGTGGTCAGACGCTTGGTCAGGGTGAAGGTCGAATCGTGCTTGGGATCACAGCCGATCAGCAGAACCCGCTTGCCCAGCTTCGAGAAGGCGACCGCCAGATTGGACGAGGTGGTCGACTTGCCGATGCCGCCTTTGCCATAGATCGTGAACACCTTGGCGGAGCCGATCTTGACGCGGGGATCGGGCTTCACCTGGACACTTCCATCATCGTCGGGGCAGTGGCTCGGGCTGTCACAGCCGTCGCCGGAACCGGTTTCGTTTCTCATGCGGCGACCCCGACATTAACGCCTTCAAGACGGTCTTCCAACTCGCGTCCGGCTTCCTGCAACACCTTCAACATGTCCTCATCCGGTGACCAGTAATTGCGTTCGTGCGCCTCGATCAGACGGTTGGCGATCTTGGCCGACGCGGTCGGATTGAGCTTGGCCAGACGTTCGCGCATCTCGGGATCGAGCATGTAGGTTTCGGTCAGCTGGCGATAGACCCAGGGAGCCACTTCGCCGGTGGTCGCCGACCAGCCCAGGGTATTGGTGACCTGGGCCTCGATCTCGCGCACCCCTTCGTACCCATGGGCCAGCAGCGCCTCGTACCATTTCGGATTGAGGGTGCGGGTACGGGTTTCGAGCGAGACCTGTTCGGCCAGGGTCCGCACGGTGCCTTCGCCGTGGGTCTGATCGCCGATATAGGTCGCCGCCGAGGTGCCGCCGCGCGCCCGCTTCACCGCACGGGTGATGCCGCCCAGCGAGTCGAAATAGTGATCGACGGTGGTGACGCCGACTTCGACCGAATCGACGTTCTGATAGGTAACGTCAACACTGGCCAGCAGCTTGTTCAGCACCGCATCGTTACGGGCGGGCTTCCCATTGACGCCAAAGGCAAAGCCCTTGCGCTTCTGATAGGCGTCGGCCAGTTCGTCCTCGTCGTCCCAGGCTCCGGCCTCGACCAACTGATTGACGTTGGCGCCATAGGCCCCGTCTTCGTTGCCGAACACCCGGAGCGCCGCCTCGGCCATCTCGCAGCCGGTCGATTCGATGATCGACAGAGCGTGCTTGCGGACGAAATTCTGCTCGGGCGCTTCGTCGGCGCTGGCGGCAAGCAACGCCGCCTCGGCCAGCATCCGGGTCTGCAACGGCAGCAGATCGCGGAAGATACCCGACAGGGTCAGCACGACGTCGATACGCGGACGCCCCAGCGTTTCCAGCGGGATCAATTGCGCGCCGCACAGACGACCATAGGAATCGTGGCGCGGCTCGGCCCCCATCAACCAGAGAGCCTGAGCGATCGGGCCGCCCTCGGTCTTCAGATTGTCGGTGCCCCACAGCACGATCGCCACCGTCTCAGGCACGCCGTGACCGTCGGCCTGATGCCGTTCGAGAATCCGACCGGCCTGACGCGCCCCGTCCTTGACCGCGAACGCGCTCGGGATACGGAACGGATCGAAGCCGTGTAGATTGCGCCCGGTCGGCAGCACGTCGGTGGTCCGCAGCAGATCGCCACCCGGCGCCGGGCGGATATAGCGGCCATCCAGCGCGTTGATGATCGCCGGAAGTTCGTAATCGCGCGACAGCAGATCATCGACCCGCGCCCGGTTTTCCGGATCGGTGATCCCGGCGGCGTCGAGCATGTCGGAACGTTCTTCCGGATTTTCCGGCTCGCCGACGACATGCAGGCCGTTGGGGATCAAGGTCAGTTCGAGTTCGAGCAGCTCGTTGTTCAGCGTCTCGATCGCCTTCTGGCGGTCGTCCGGACCCCACGCCGGTTCAAGTTGGGCCAGATCGACCGCCGCCGCCTGAGCTTGGATCAGGTCGGCCAGCGACGCCCGCTGTTCGGGATCGGAATCCGGCTCAAGCTGACGCCAGCGATCGATCGAGGTCTTCAGATCCTGCAAACCGCGATAGAGGCCGGAATGGGTGATCGGCGGAGTCAGATAGCTGATCAATTGCGCCGCCGCCCGACGCTTGGCAATGGTGCCTTCCGACGGGTTGTTCGAAGCGTAGAGATAGAAATTGGGCAGATCGGAAATCAGCCGGTCCGGCCAGCACGCCCCGGACAGACCCGATTGCTTGCCCGGCATGAATTCGAGCGCGCCATGGGTGCCGAAATGCAGCACGGCATGTGCCCCGAAGGAATCGCGAATCCAGCGATAGAACGCCGAGAAGGCGTGGGTCGGCGAGAATCCCTTCTCGAACAGCAGGCGCATCGGATCGCCTTCGTAGCCGAAAGCGGGCTGGACGCCGACGAAGACGTTGCCGAATTGCTGGCCCAGCACAAAGATGCTGGCGCCGTCGGTCTGCTGACGGCCGGGAGCCGGTCCCCACTGCCCTTCAATCTCGCTCAGATAGCGCTCATGGCGGACATGGTCTTCGGCCGAAATCCGCGCCGCGACGTTGGCCGGGGTGCCGTACAGCGAGGCATTGCCCTGCAACAGCGACTCCCGCAGAGCGTCGGCCGATTCGGGAACCTCGACCTGATATCCCGCCGCCTTCATCGCCTTCAGCGTATTGAAGATCGAGGGGAACACCGCCAGGAAGGCGGCGGTGCCGACCTTGCCCGCGTTGGGCGGGAAGTTGAACAGAACCACCGCGACCTTGCGGTTGGCACGCTCGGTCCGGCGCAGGGTCACCAGCTTGGCGACACGGGCGGCCAGGGTCTCGGCCCGCTCTTCGTCGACCACCATCTCGCGGCGCTTCTGACCGTCGCTGGAGGCGGGGCGACCACCGAAGGTCATCGGGCAGATCGCGCCGTCCAGTTCCGGCAGCGCAACCATCATCGTCGCTTCGATCGGCATCAGGCCGCGCGAATCCGCCCGCCACTGGTCGAGCGTCTGGAACTCGACGGCATGGGCGGCGATGTAAGGCACGTCGAGCTTCGACAGCACCGTCTCGGCCGAATGGGCATCGTTATAGGCCGGGCCGCCGACCAGCGAGAAGCCGGTCAAAGACAGCATCAGATCAATGGCCGGGACGCCGTCCTTGAAGAAGTACTGGTCGATCGCTTCCCGCGGGTCGAGCCCGCTGGCGAAAGCGACGATCACCTTCAGCCCCTTGGCCTCCAGCGCGGCGATCACCCCATCGTAATGGGCGGAATTACCGGCCAGAACATAGGAGCGCAGCACCAGCACGCCGACGGTTCCGGTCTCGCCGCCGATCTGGGGCAGCTCGCTCAGATGTTCGACGATCCGCTTCTTGGCCTTCGGGTGGTAGAGGCCGACATCGGGATATTCGATCGGGTCGGACACCTTGACCGAATGGGCGAGGCCCTTGCGCGGACCGGCGGCATAGCGCTCGATCAGCAGGCGGACCATGTTGGCGACATTTTCGTCCGATCCGGCCAGCCAGTATTGCAGGCAAAGGAAATAGGCGCGGACATCCTGGGCGGTGCCGGGGATGAAGCGCATCAGCTTGGGCAGCTGACGCAGCATCTTCATCTGGCCCTGGCCGCTGGTGCCCTTGTTGCCACTGTCGCCCTTCAGCTTCTTCAGCAGCGCCATCATGCCCTTGGCTTCACCATTCATGGTGAACTTGCCAAGCTTGGTCAGCTTCATCACTTCGCTGGCCGACAGGCAGCACAGCATTGCGTCGCAGTTTTCGCGCCGCGCCGTCAGTGCCGGCAGAACGGCACGGATGTGCTCGTCCAGAAACAGCATGCAGGAAATGACAATATCGGCGGTTTCGATATCGGCGATGCAGCTCGCGAGTGCCCCGGCATCGTTGCAATATTCGTCGGCCGAGTGCATCACCAGTTCAAGGGTAGGCACTTCCTGCCGCAACACCGCACCAGCCCGATCCACGGCAGCCGCAAGATGGCTGTCCATCGTCACGATGACGACGCGGATCGGCGTCGACTCAGCGCCCGACATTCGCTTTTGCATCATAAAGCGCCTCAACGGTAATTTGGGCCAAACCACGCTCGCGAGCGAACCGTTCAGTGTTGCGGCGAGCCTTGCCGCGGACGAAGAACGGCACCTTGAGCAACTCTTTCTCCGCGTCCGCCGTCCACACCGGAACGATCTCGCCGGTGGCAACGGGGGCAGACACGGGACCGGACGTGTCGGTGACAACCGCCGGAGCGGCCGCGACGGCAACGGGATCGGCCGGACGTTCGGCCGCCTGGGCGGCGCCGCGTCCGAGATGCGACGGTGCCGCCTCTTCGTGGAATTCGAAATCGTGCCGGAACATCGTCAACAGATGTTCCTCCAGCCCCATCATCAGCGGATGAATCCAGGTGTCGAACAGCACGTTGGCGCCTTCGAACCCGAGCTGGGGCGCATAGCGCGCCGGGAAATCCTGGACGTGAACCGGAGCCGAGATCACCGCACAGGGAACCCCCAGCCGCTTGGCGACATGGCGTTCCATCTGGGTGCCCAACACCAGATCGGGCTGGGCCTCGGCCACCTTGGCCTCGACTTCCAGATAATCGTCGGTGATCAGCGCTTCGATCCCGTAGAGCTTCGCCGCCTCGCGGACATCGCGGGCCTGCTCACGGCTATAGGTGCCGAGCCCGACGACGGTAAAGCCCAGTTCCTTGGCCGCGACGCGGGCCGCGCCGATCGCGTGGGTGGCGTCGCCGAACACGAACACCCGCTTTCCGGTGAGGTAGTTCGAATCGACCGACCGCGAATACCACGGCAACCGCGACGGCACATGAGCCAGGGCCTGGGCCGGATCAATCCCTGCCAGAGTCGCGACCTCGCGGATGAAATCGAGCGTAGCCCCGATCCCCAGCGGCACGGTGGTAACGGCGGGCTGACCGAACGAGCGCTTCAACCATTCCGCCGCCGCTCCGGCGACTTCGGGATAGAGCACGACGTTGAAGTCGGCATCGCCCAGACGGGCGAGATCGGCCGGGCTGGCTCCCAGCGGCGCGGCAACGTTGACGTCGATCCCGATCCGGTCGAGCAGACGGGCGATCTCGGTAACGTCGTCGCGATGGCGGAAGCCCAGCGAGGTCGCCCCCAGCAGATTGCAGCGAGGGCGCTGGCCGGGAGCACGGGCCGGGCGCGGCGTGCCGGGCGGGGGAACATGCGGGCCAGCCAGAGCGCGGACCAACTGATAGAAGGTCTCGTTCGCGCCCCAGTTTTCCTTGCGCATGAAGGCCGACAATTCGACCGGCACCACCGGGATCGGCAGGTTCATTGCCCGGGCCAGACCGCCGGTATCGTCCTGGATCAGTTCGGCGGTGCAGCTTGACCCGACCAGCAACGCCTGCGGCTTATACCGCTCGATCGCGTCGCGGGCGGCGGTCTTGAACAATTCGCTGGTGTTGGTGGCGAGTTCCCGACCCTGGAAGCTGGTATAGGTGACCGGCGGGCGCTTCTGCCCGCGCTCGATCATCGTGAACAGCAGGTCGGCATAGGAATCGCCCTGCGGAGCGTGCAGAACGAAATGGACGCCGGTCATCGCGGCGGCGACACGAATCGCGCCGATGTGGGACGGCCCCTCGTAGGTCCAGAGGGTTAATTGCATGGCGCAAGCTCCACCAGCCGTGACCGACGCAACAACGGCCTGGCGAAGAGCTCCGCCAGGTCACCCGCCTGATCATAGCCTTGGATTGGCGTAAAAAGAAGCTCGATCGACCACTTGGTGGCGATGCCCTCGGCCTCGAACGGGTTGGCGAGCCCCAATCCGCACACCACCAGATCGGGATGATCGGCGCGACAGCGGTCGAGCTGACGTTCGAGATCCTGGCCTTCCGACAGCCGGGTTCCGCTCGGCAGCAGGGCCAGTTCCGGAGCGATCATCTGGCGGTTGAGGTAGGGAGTGCCCACCTCGGCCAACTCCATCCCCAGCTCCCGCGACAGGAAGCGGGCCAGCGGAATCTCGATCTGCGAATCCGGGAAGAAGAAAATCTTCTTGCCGCTCAGTTCCTCGCGATAGCGGTCGAGCGCCATCTTGGCCCGTGCCGCCGCCGGGGCGGTGACCGCCTCGAAACGCTCGGGCGCGACGCCGAACGCATCGGCAGCCGCCTTCAGCCACAGGGTGGTGCCTTCCGCCCCCAGCGGGAACGGGGCCGACACCCGGGTTGCGCCGCGGGCTTCGAGCGAGCGGGCGGTGGTGGCGAGGAACGGATGGGCCAGCAGAACCACGGTGTCGGGACCGACCGGGGGAAGGTCGTCCGAACTGCGCGGCGGGAAGAAGCGGACCCGTTCGATCCCCAGTCCTTCGAGCAGACGCTGAAGCTGTCCTTCGACCACTTCGGCCAGCGACCCGACCACCAGCAGCGAGCGACCCGCCCCCGCCTCGGCGGCGGGGAGGTGCGGCACCAGGGCGGTCAGACAGGCATCTTCGCCCTGCGAGAAGGTGGTTTCCAGACCGCTGCCGGAGAAATGAACGATCCGCACCCCGGTTCCGACGGTCCGCATCAGGCGGTCGGCGGCGAGATCAAGATCAAGCTTGATCACTTCGGAGGGACAGGAGCCGACCAGGAACAGCATCTTGATGTCGGGACGGCGTTCAAGCAGGCGCGTCACGATCCGGTCGAGTTCGGCGTTGGCGTCGGCACGGCCGGCCAGATCGCGTTCCTCGATGATCGCGGTGGCGAATCTGGGCTCGGCAAAGATCATCACGCCAGCGGCGGATTGAATCAGATGAGCACAGGTGCGCGATCCGACGACCAGAAAAAAGGCGTCCTGAATCTTGCGATGCAGCCAGACAATCGGCGCGAGGCCACAAAAAACCTCGCGCTGGCCGCGTTCGCGCAGCACGGCGCTGTCGTCACACCCCATAGACTTGATCTCCACGGACGTCGCAGCTGGAGGAACGGTCATTGCGCGGACCCGCCCGTGCCGGCAGCTTCGGCCGCGGCCTGGAGCCGGGCGGCGCGAAGCTTCAGCAGGAACTGGCCCGCATTGACGACGTAGGTGGCATAGGCGGCAAGCGCCACGTACATCTGCTGCTCGATGCTGAGCGACCCGGTCAGCAGACCCCACAGATAGACCGTGTGCAGGGTCAGAACCAGGAAGCTGAACACATCCTCCCAGAAGAACGGACGGGCGAACAAATAGCAGCCGAACACCACCTTTTCCCAGATCGCTCCGGTAACCATGATGGTGTAGAGAATCAACGTCTTGGCGACGATCGACACGGTCGCGGCGGTCTCGCCCGTTCCGGTGACCAGATAGTGGATCACCAGCCCGAGGCTGACCAGAAAGACGACGAATTGAACGGGAGCCAGAATCCCTTGAACCAGGGTCCAGGGCGTCTGATCGCGCCGAAGACGCTCTTCGGGCGTGTACAAGGGCGCGGGCGGTGCGGGTGGCGGTGACTCGTGGTGGACGTTGCTACGCCCCGCCACAGTTCCCCAAGGGCATCTGTCCATTGAATCGACCAGGTTGTAGACGAAATTGAGTCCTGACATCTTACCGACGTTCCCCCCAGCCGGAAGCATGACCCGGGATGCTATACGGTCGGTCTGGGGGTGTCAACCTAGCGTTCCTGTCGGCCATTTCCGCCAAAGTCGGGGCATCAGCCCCTCTTTCGAACCACTGCAATTCGCCTTGCCAGCGAGCGATCTCCCCCCTTAAATTGGCCGCCCAGATGGCACCGGGGGAGGTGTCGTCGGGATCGCAGAGTAAAATCCAAAAGGACGGGCGTTCTGGCCCGCGTCTAATGGCGGCGCTTTGCCGGTGTCGAGGGAGACAAAGGGTCATGGATTTGGTGAAAGCGCGCACGATCATCGCGCCCTCGGTGGAACTGCTTAAGCCCATCACGTGGTTCCCGCCGATGTGGGCCTTCGCGTGCGGCGTCGTCTCCTCCGGTCAATCGGTAATTGATCATCTCGGCTTCGTCATTGCCGGAATCGCCCTCGCCGGTCCGTTGGTGTGCGGCACCAGTCAGGCCGTCAACGATTGGTTCGACCGTCATGTCGATGCCATCAACGAACCCAACCGCCCGATCCCGTCCGGTCGCCTGCCAGGCCAGACCGGCCTTTACATCGCGATCGGCTGGACCTCCTTGTCGGCTCTGGTCGCGTATTACCTTGGCGCGGTGGTGTTCGTCGCCGCTCTGGTCGGCCTCGCGCTGGCCTGGGCCTACAGCGCGCCGCCGTGGCGGCTGAAGGAAAACGGCTGGCACGGCAACCTCGCCTGCGCCGCCTGTTACGAGGGTCTGCCCTGGATCACCGGTGCCGCCGTGATGACCGGCGGTTTGCCCGACTGGAAGGTGTTCGTGCTGGCCGCGCTTTATAGCGCCGGAGCCCACGGCATCATGACCCTGAATGATTTCAAGTCGGTCGAAGGTGACCGTCAGATGGGCGTCAACTCGCTGCCGGTGCTGCTTGGCCCGGACAAGGCCGGGGTGCTGGCCTGCAAGGTGATGGCCGCGCCGCAGGTGGCGGTGATCCTGCTGCTGTTGCTGTGGGGGCATTCGACCGGAGCCGCGATCGTCACCCTGCTGCTGGCGATTCAGGGCGTGCTGATGGTCAAGTTGCTGAAGCGCCCGGCCGAACTGGCGCCGTGGTACAATGCCACCGGCATCACTCTTTATGTCTTGGGCATGATGGTCAGCGCGATCGCGCTGAATGCCGGGGTGGCCCGGTGAGTTCCGGCGCCCCTCTCGGCTGGCTTGGCATTGCCCGGCTCGGGCTGATCCAGGCCTCTCTGGGGGCCATCGTCGTTCTCGCCACCTCGACCGTCAACCGCGTGATGGCGGTCGAGCTGGCCCTGCCCGCCTTGGTGCCCGGGATTCTGGTGGCGTGGCATTACGCCGTCCAGATCCTGCGTCCCCGGATGGGCTATGGCTCGGATCAGGGCGGCCGCCGCGCCCCCTGGATCATGGGCGGCCAGGTGATCCTGGCCACCGGCGGCGTGACCGCCGCGCTGGCGATCCCGCTGATCCAGACCTCGCTGTCGCTGGGTCTGGCGGTTTCCTTCATCGGCTTCACCCTGGTCGGCATCGGCGCGGGCACCTCGGGCACCACCTTGCTGGTGCTGATGGCCAAGCGGGTTGCCCCCGCTTTGCGCCCCGCCGCCGCGACGATCGTCTGGGTGATGATGATCGCCGGGATGGCGATCACCGCCGGGTCGGTCAGCAAGCTGCTGGCTCCATTCTCGGCCGAGCGTTTGATCGAGGTTACCGTCGGCGTCGCCGTCTTTGCCCTGGTGTTGACCGGCGGCGCGCTGTGGGGGGTTGAAGGCCCGGTTTCGCACGAGTCGGCACCGCCGCCGGAGAAACGGCAACAGCCGTTCATGCAGGCGCTGGCCGAAGTGTGGTCCGAGCCGCAGGCCCGCAGCCTGACCCTGTTCATCTTCGTCTCGATGCTGGCCTACAACGCCCAGGAACTGATCCTGGAGCCGTTCGCCGGTCACGTCTATGGCCGCACCGTCGGCGAGACGGCGCGGATCACCGGGATGCAGCATGGCGGAGCCTTGCTGGGAATGATCCTGGCCGGGTCGCTGTGTACCGTTCTGGCGCGGCGCTGGGCCGGGACGATGCGGGCTTCGACGATGATCGGCTGTGTCGGGTCGGGGCTGATGTTGCTGGTTCTGGCCGGATCGGGCTTTGTCGCGCCGGACTGGCCGCTGGATCTGACCGTGTTCATCCTGGGCGTCGCCAACGGCGCGTTCGCGGTGTCGGCGATCAGTTCGATGATGTCGATGGTCGGCCACGGCACCAAATCGCGCGAAGGTACCCGGATGGGGATCTGGGGCGCGGCGCAGGCGGTCGCTTTTGCCCTGGGCGGTCTGGTCGCGACCGCAGCGAGCGATCTGGCCCGCTGGCTGCTGGGCTCGCCTACCGCCGCCTACGCCGCCGTGTTTGCGATGGAAGCCCTGTTGTTCGTTATCGCCGCCTGGCTGGCGGTGAGTGTGTTCCAGTCAAGTGGGTCCGCGTCTCGCCAGAGCGAGGCAGAGGGGCCGGTCGGCGGTTGAGCCGAAACACCAATCGGGGGGAAAGACGATGACCGAACTTAACACTTTCGACGCCGTCGTGGTTGGCGGTGGTCCGGCAGGGGCGACGGCCGCGACCCATCTGGCCCGGCGTGGCTTCTCGGTTCTGCTGCTCGACCGCGCCGGTCGAATCAAGCCCTGTGGCGGTGCGGTGCCGCCCCGGCTGATGGCCGAGTTCGAGATTCCCGACAGCCTGCTGGTGGCGCGGATCACCAAGGCGCGGATGATCTCCCCCACCAACCAGTTCGTCGATATTCCGATCGAAGGCGGCTATGTCGGCATGGTCAACCGCTCGACCTTCGACGAGTGGCTGCGCGAGCGCGCCCGCACCGCCGGAGCCGAACGCCGCACCGGCACCTTCGAGACCTTCGAGCGTGACGAAAACGGCGTCGCGGTGATCCGCTACAAGGATTCCGATGGCAATCCGGCGGCGGTCAAGGCCCGCGCCGTGATCGGTGCCGACGGCGCCCAGTCCGCCGTTGGCCATCAGGCGGTGCCCGGTGCCGACAAGCTGAAATACGTCTTCGCCTATCATGAATTCGTCCGCACCCCCTCGCAGCCCCCGGCGGGCTATGAGGCCGACCGCTGCGACGTCTATTATCAGGGCCCGCTGTCGCCGGATTTCTATGCCTGGGTGTTCCCGCATGGCGACACCGTCAGCATCGGCACCGGCACCGCGCTGAAGGGCTTCTCGATGCGTCAGGCGGTCACCGACCTGCGCAAGACGATCGGGCTGGACAGCGCCGAGACCCTGCGCCAGGAAGGCGCGCCGATCCCGATGGAGCCGCTCAAGGTGTGGGATAACGGCCGCGACGTGCTGCTGGCCGGCGACGCCGCCGGTGTCGTCGCCCCGGCCTCGGGCGAAGGCATTTACTACGCGATGGTCGGCGGTCGTCTCGCTGGCGAAGCGGTCGCCGACTTCCTGCTCAGCGGCAAGCCCAAGGCCCTGGCCAGCGCGCGGCGCCGCTTCATGAAGGCGCACGGCAACGTGTTCCGTGTCCTCGGCGTGATGCAGAGCTTCTGGTACAGCAACGACGAGCGCCGCGAACGCTTCGTCAGCATCTGCCGCGACAAGGACGTCCAGCAACTGACCTTCGACGCCTACATGAACAAGGAACTGGTCAAGGCCAAGCCGCTGGCCCATGTCCGCATCTTCCTGAAAAACATCGCCCACCTCACCGGCCTGATCAAAGCCTAAACCAGATCGGAGACCCGTCAGTGACCCTTGCGCACAGTCAGAATACGATCCGGGACGGAGCTTCCCGCCCCCATGCCGTCGTCATCGGCAGCGGTTACGGCGGCCTTGCCGCCGCCATCCGTCTGGGAGCCCGAGGCTACCGCGTCACCGTGCTGGAGCGTCTCGACGCCGCGGGGGGACGCGGTTACGTCTTCCGTCAGGACGGGTTCACCTTCGATGCCGGTCCGACCATCATCACCGCGCCGTTCCTGTTCGAGGAATTGTGGAAACTGTGCGGCAAGACGATGTCGGACGACATCGACCTCCGGTTGATGGACCCGTTCTACCGCATCCGGTTCGACGATGGCCGCACCTTTGATTATTGCGGCGACCGCGACCGGCTGCGGGCCGAGGTGGCGAAGTTCTGCCCGGGCGACCTGCCCGGCTATGACCGCTTCATGAAGGCGAGCGAGGGGGTGTTCCGGGTCGGCTTTGAAAAGCTGTCCTCGATGCCCTTCTCGTCGGTCACCGACATGCTGAAGGTGGCTCCGGCGATGGCGCTCCATCGCTCGTACCGCAGCGTGTACCAGTTCGCCTCGGAATATCTGTCCGACGACGCGCTCCGGATCGTGTTCAGCTTCCATCCGCTGCTGATCGGCGGCAATCCCTACTCGGTAACCTCGGTCTACAGCCTGATTTCGTTCCTGGAACAGCGTTGGGGCGTCCATTTCGCGATGGGCGGCACCGGCGCGCTGGTCCAGGGTCTGGTCGGGCTGATCGAAGGCCAGGGCAACAAGATCCGTTATAAGTCCCCGGTTGCCCGCATCCTGGCCGAGCACGGTCGCGCCGTCGGCGTCCGTCTCGAATCCGGCGAGGTGATCGACGCCGACATCGTCGTTTCGAACGCCGATGCCGCCACCACCTACAATACCCTGCTGGCCGACGAACCGCGCTTCCGCTGGACGGATTCGCGGATCGAGAAAAGTGTCAGCTCGATGAGCGCCTTCGTGTGGTACTTTGGTACCCGGAAGCGGTATGAGGACGTTCCTCACCACACCATCCTGCTCGGGCCGCGCTATCGCGGTCTGCTCCACGACATCTTCGACAAGAAAATTCTGGCCGAGGATTTCAGCCTGTACCTCTATCGCCCCACCGCGACCGACCCGTCGATGGCCCCCAAGGGCTGCGACTCGTTCTATGTCCTCTCCCCGGTTCCCAACCTTGAGGGCACGACCGATTGGGCGACCGAGGCCGAGGCGTACCGCCAGAAAATCGCCGCCTATCTCAGCCGTACCGTGCTGCCCGACCTGGAAGCCAACGTCGTCTCCTCGCGGATGACGACGCCGCTTGATTTCCAAAACCGGCTGCAATCGTTCCGTGGGGCCGCGTTCGGCATGCAGCCGATCCTGCTGCAAAGCGCGTGGTTCCGTCCCAACAATCGCAGCGAAGAGCTTGACCGGCTGTATCTGGTCGGGGCCGGGACTCATCCCGGCGCCGGTCTTCCGGGCGTGCTGTCCTCCGCTCAGGTCATTGACAGGCTGGTGCCCGATGCCGACGCCCTCATCTAACCGAACCGCCTCGTCCGAGGCCGATTTCGCCGAATGCCGCGCCTTGATGAAAGGCGGGTCGAAATCGTTCTTCGCCGCCTCGCTGCTGCTGCCCAATTCGGTGTGCAAGCCCGCGACCGCGCTGTATGCCTTTTGCCGTCTCGCCGACGATGCCGTCGATGAAGGCGGCGGGATCGACGCGCTGGAAGGGTTGCTCGACCGGCTCGACCGGATCTATGCGGGCAATCCGGCACCGATCGCCGCCGACCGCGAATTCGCCCAGGTCGTCGCTTTTTACGGCATCCCGAAAACCCTGCCCGCCGCCCTGATCGAAGGTTTCGAATGGGACGGACTGGGCCGCCGGTACGAAACCCTGTCCGATCTCAACGCCTATGCCACCCGCGTCGCGGGCACGGTCGGGGCGATGATGACGATGCTGATGGGGGTACGTGAGCCCGACGCGGTGGCGCGGGCCTGCGACCTGGGCATCGCGATGCAATTCACCAACATCGCCCGCGATGTCGGCGAGGACGCCCGCAGGGGCCGCATCTATCTGCCGCTGTCCTGGATGCGCGAGGAAGGGATCGACCCCGACGCCTGGCTGAAGGACCCCAAGTTCGACAAGGCGCTGGGCCGGGTGGTCAAGCGGCTGTTGAAGGCCGCCGACGAGCTGTATGTCCGCTCGGAGGCGGGTGTCGCCGCCCTGCCCCCCGCCTGCCGGGGCGCGATCCACGCCGCCCGCTTCCTGTATGCCGAGATCGGCCACAAGGTGCGGCGGCGGGGTTATGATTCCGTCACCGGGCGCGCCGTCGTGCCGCTGTATCACAAGCTGTGGCTGCTGCTGACCAAGATCGTCCTAAGCGACTTCATCCCCACCCACCGGGTGGTGGCTCCGCCGGTCGAGGAAGCCCGCTTCCTGGTCGATGCCGTCGCCGCGATCCCCGACTGGCCCGAAGCGTCGAAGGGTAAGATTCGTCCGCCGATCCGGTGGTGGAGCTTCACCGACCGCGCCATCTGGGTGTTGGACCTGTTCGAACAATTGGAACGCCGCGACCAGCTTCAGCGGCGATAACGGCATACTCACCCCCATCCTTTCCGACGCGAGAGAGGATGGGGGGCGTTACTCCACCGCCTGGATGCGCTCGATCATCTCGGCACCGCCCGCCACCTGCTCGCGAAACATCTTCCACGACGTCCGCCGCGCCAGCCGCTGCCACGCCGCCAGGGCGTCGCGATCGATGGTCCGCACCTCGATTCCAGCGGCGAGATAGTCCCCGGCCAATTGCCGTTCGAACCGCGACGCATTGGCGGTCAGCCAGGACCCGGCGCGGTCGGCGGCGGCAAGAACCGCCTGACGGCGCGATTCGTCCAACGCCTCCCACGCCCGCCGGGCCAGCAAAATCGGCTCATAGAAATACCAGATCGCGCCGTCGCCCCCCGGCAGCGTAAGACAGCTAAAGCGGGTCCGCAGCCGGGACGTCAGTAAGGTGGTGACGCTGGTGCTGGCGATATCGATCAACCCGTGATCGAGCAGCGTCGCCAGCATTTCCGAGGTCGGCACCGTCACCGGCACCGCCCCGGCCGCGCCCCATAATTCGGCATAGAACGGCCCCAGTACCCGCGCCCGCAAGCCGGTGGCATCGGTCGGAGCGACGATACAGCGCCGCAGCCCGGCAACCGTGCCGGCGGTCCAGCTTTGCCCGATCACCACCGCACCCGCCGCTTCGATCCGCCGATGCAGATCGCGCATCGGGGCGGATTCGTTGAGACGCCGGGCATGGGGGAGATCGCGGACCAGACCGGGCAGCGACAGCGCCGCAAGCTGGGGAACCCGATCGATCAGATAATCGGCGGGGATCAGGATCAGATCGAGGCTGCCATTGTTCAGCCCACTCAACTGATCGCGGGGTGACAGCAAGGTCGCCTGGGGAAAGATGCGGATCGTGATGCCGCTGGCGGCCAATTCATCGGCAAGGCGACGCAGGGCCTGATCGCGCGGATCGCCCGCCGGGAATTGATGCGATGCGGTCCAGGATTGGGCCGCCGCCGCAAACGGTGCCAAAGCGGCGAAAAGGGCCAAGCCCCCCACCAAGAGAGGGCGAAGGCAGGCGGCATGACACCGCCGAAAGAACGACCCGACGCTCAGAATGCCCCGGTCGCTGACGGCATCAACGGCACGCCGCAGACCGGGCAGGTCGCGGCGGCAAGCAGAGCCTGACGCTGGGCCGGGTCGCTGATCCCTTTTTCGGTCAGCATCCGGTCCATGTCGCGCAAAAAGCCCTCATGCTCGGCGATGCGTTTACAGGCGGTGTCGGTGCTGTCGTCGGAGCATTCGACCAGCTTCAGCGCCGCCGCCTCGCGTCCGCCGACGACGACCCCCAGCCCGGCCAGGCCGGTGACCCGGAGAAAATGACGGCGATCCATGACCGGAGACTCCCTTACCCCAACGTATGATTTGAAGTGTAGCGATGGCGGACGGGCCTTTGTCAAGCCTCGCCGCCCGCCCCCGAGACGGGACTTGCGGGGATCGCAGAATTGATATGTTATAACAGTCGCAATTGAGCCGGACCCCCCATGCCCTCCCCGAACACACTGCCTCCCTCGCTGCTGGCTTGGAGCGCCCTCGCCCGTTTGGCCGCGGCTGTCGCCTGTCTGGTGCCGCTGTGGGCGGCGGTCGGCTGGGCGCTGGGCTGGTGGGGGGCGGGTCCATGATCCTGCGCCTCGACGATGTGACCCTGGGCTATGATCGCCATCCGGCGGTTCATCACCTCAGCGGCACCTTCGCGCCCGGTCGGCTAACCGCTGTGATCGGCCCCAACGGTGCAGGCAAAAGCACCCTGCTGAAGGGGATCAAGGGGCTGGTGCCCCTGCTGGGCGGACACATCGCGCTTTCCGCCGCCGAGCGCGCCCGCATTGCCTATCTGCCGCAACAGGCCGAGTTGGAACCCGGTTTTCCGATCTCGGTTCTTGATGTCGTTCTGCTCGGCCACTGGCGGCGGACCGGGGCTTTTGGCGGGATCGCTCCCGAGGCTCGGGCGGCGGCGGCGGCGGCGCTGGCGGCAGTGGGATTGCCCGGTTTCGAGCGGCGGGCGATCGGATCGCCCAGCCTGGGACAGCGGCAACGGGTATTGTTCGCCCGCCTGATGCTGGAGGACGGCCCGGTGATCCTGCTCGACGAGCCATTCGCCGCGATTGATGCCCGCACCTGCGACGATCTGATGACGGTGGTTCAGCACTGGGGCGACGAGGGCCGAACCGTGATCGCGGTGCTGCACGATCTCGATCTGGTGCGGCGCGCTTTTCCCTTTACCCTGATGCTGGCGCGGGAAGCGGTGGCGTGGGGACCGACCGAAACCGTTCTGGTGCCGGACAATCTCGAACGGCTGCGCCACAGCAGCGCGGCGTGGGACGAGTCCCCGGTCCTGTGCCCACGGGGACGCTCCGATGCTGTATGACCTGCTGTTCGCCCCCTTTGCCGATTTCTCCTTCATGCGCCGGGCCCTGGTCGCCTGTCTGGCCCTGGCGCTCGGCTGCGCTCCGGTCGGGATGTTCCTGCTGTTGCGGCGAATGAGCCTGTTGGGCGACGCACTCAGCCATTCCGTCCTGCCCGGCGCGGCAGTCGGCTTTCTGCTCGGCGGGCTGTCGCTGCCCGCGATGGGGCTGGGCGGCTTCGTCGCCGGATTGACGGTGGCGCTGCTGTCGGGACTGGTCACCCGCTTCACCGCATTGCGCGAAGATGCCAATTTCGCCGCGTTCTATCTGATCTCGCTGGCGTCGGGAGTGATGATCGTCTCGGCCCACGGCAGCAATGTCGATCTGATGCATGTGCTGTTCGGCTCGGTGCTGGCGGTTGACGATCTGTCGCTGCTGCTGGTGGCGTCGATCGCCTCGGTCACTCTGCTCGGCTTTGCCCTGCTCTACCGCCCGCTGGTCGCCGAATGTTTCGACCCCGGCTTCCTGCGCGCGGCAGGCGGCGGCGGGGCCTGGGTCCACCTCGCCTTTCTGGTGCTGGTGGTGCTGAACCTCGTCGCCGGATTCCAGGCGCTGGGAACCCTGATGGCGGTGGGCATGATGATGCTGCCCGCCGCCGCCGCGCGAATGTGGGCCCGGGGCCTGTGGAGCTTGGTCGCGGTCGCGGCCCTGATCGCCTTTGCCTCCGGCTATGCCGGGCTGGTGCTGTCGTTCCACTTCGAACTGCCCTCCGGCCCCGCGATCGTGCTGGTTGCCGGAGGGGTTTATCTGCTGTCGCTGCTGTTCGGCCGGGTCGGCGGAGTCCTGACCCGCCTGATCCGGCCCGCACATTTCGAAGCCTGACGCGGGAGCCCTAATACCAAGCTGCACGGATCGAAACCGATCCGTGCAAGCCCTCATTCGCCGGGCGCGGCCCATCCGGGCCGCTTGGCTCCGCGCCACGAGGCGCGCGGCCCCTTGGGCCCAATACCGCCCGGCCGATGACGTGACCCGTTGGGTCCCTTTATGCCGAGACGGTCGGGCTCAAGTATTACCCGGCCCGCAGAGCCTTTTCCTCGGCCACGGCAAGCGCCTCGGCCAGGACGGTGAGCTTTTCCACCACCGCGCCCGAGGCTTCATCCATCTTTTCGATCTCGGCCAGGGCGTCATCGAAGCGGCCTTCGGCGGCCAACGCCAGGGCGGCCCGAGCGGCGGCATGAACCTGGGTATGAGGCTCGACCACCGCCGCATAAGCGGGGGAATTGCGAACCTCCTGATCGGTCACCGCGTCGTACCACTTGCCCAAACGGCATTGGTGATGATCGGCGATCGCGTCGGCCCGCAATTGGGTCCGCCCCAACACCCCATCAAGCACCGACCGTTTAAACGCCATGTGATCTTTCTTGGCGATTTCGACCAGCATCGATCCCGAGCCGGTGCCAACATAGGAATCAACCTGAGAATCGAGATGGCGGCTCATCCGCCCCATCGATTCAAGCACCTGAGCCAGCCGTTCATCGTTGGTGCGGGCCAGAGTGACGATATTAGCGGTGCCACCGGCGAGATGGGTCGCGGTGCGCGACTGCCCATCCAAAACGTCGGAGATCGCCATCATGCTGGTGCGGACCGCCTCGACCTCGGACGCAATCGATTGCAGCCGCTCGCCCAGAGCATCGACCAGGGCGCGGCCCTGATCGACCGCCTGGGTGCTGTCGTCGATCGCGGTAACGATGGTCGACATCTCGGTCTGCAACGATTCGATCCGTGCCCGGATATCGACGGTGGCCTTGGCGGTCTGGTTGGCGAGGTGCTTGACCTCGTTGGCAACGACGGCAAAGCCCTTGCCCGCATCGCCCGCCCGCGCTGCCTCGATGGTGGCATTCAGCGCCAGCAGATTGGTCTGACCGGCCACCGCCTCGATCGCGGTGACGATCTGGCCGATCTGATTGGAGGCATCGACCAGTCCCTCGACCTTAGCCCCGGCCCCGCCGACGGCAGCAACGATCCGGCCGAACGCAGACGCCGCCTCGCGGCTGGCCCCCAAACCACCGCTGGCCGCCTCGCCCGCGCTGCCCGCGCCCTGGGCCGCCCCGGCGCTGTCGGTCGAGATCGCCGAGATCGCATCGCGCATCTGATCGATCGAGCGGGCCATCCGGTCGACTTCGCGAGTCGACAGGTCGATTTCGTGCTTCATCCGCGCCAGCGTCATCATCGCTTCGTTGCCCAGACCGGCGGCCTGAACCAGCGAGCGCAGCACGGTGCGCTGGCTGGTGAAACGTTCGATTTCGGCCTGCCGCAGAGCGACGGCGCGGTCATTCTCCAGATCGACGAGTTTGCGACGATTCTCGGCGATCTCGCCCAGAACCTCGGCCACCGGACCGAATTCGTCGCCGCGATCGGGCGACAGCAACAGGCCGCTGCCGCTGGTGTGAACAACGTCGATGTCGTGGCGCAAGGCGGCAAAGCCCGAGGAAACGCTGCGGATAATCGCGATGCCAAAGCCGCCGAACACCAGCAACACCCCCACCAGCATCAGTCCACGCTGAAGCAAGGCGTTCCGGAACTCGGCCTCGATATCGTCGACATAGGCGCCCGAGCCGACCATCCAGCCCCACGGCGCAAAGCCCTTCAGATAGGAAATCTTGGCGTAATTTTCGGTGGTGGCACCGCCGCCCGGCTTCGGCTTGGGCCATTCATAGCCGACATAGCCCTGACCACCGCGTTCGACCACCCGGACAAAGGCGGCGAACAGATTGACATGATCCAAAGCCTCGCGGACGCCGCCCACGCCGTCGGGGCGCATCCAGGTCGCCTTGTCGAACTTCGCCCCCTGAAGAGTGGTGCCGTCGAGCGCTGGCGAAACCGGGTGCATCACCATCCGGGGCAACGGCTTGCCCATGTCGTTGATCCACAGATATTCGGTGCCGTCATAGCGCATCGTTTTCAACACGCCGATCACGGCGGCCTTGGCCTCGGCCTCGGTCATGCGGCCATTCTTGGCCTCGGCGGCGTAATGGGTCAGTACGCCGGTCGCGGTCTCGACCACCCGGCGCAAGCTGGTTTCGCGCGCGTCGATCATGTCGGAGCGGGTTTTCACCGTGTCGGCGACGAAAACCACCGCCAGCCCACAGAGCGGCAGAAAGACCAGCAACCAAAGACGAGCGGTGATCCGCATGCGGGTGAAAAGGTGTGACAGCCCCATCGGATCCGCCCTCGCAGGTCGTTTCAAGATTCGGGATATACTAATTGCTAGTAAAAAATGGCACAAGAACGCGGACAGGTCATAGCCGCGCACCTCCCCCCGATAAACCACCTGCGCGAACCCGCTTGGCAAAGACTTCTTGGAAAGGCATTGTCAGCACCGTAAAACGGGGGTAACGCCCGTAGCACCAAGGGATGAGGTTTACATGAAGATCGCCATACCGAAAGAGCGGCGCGCTGGCGAAGCGCGGGTCGCAGCGTCTCCCGACACCGTAAAGAAGTTCAAGGGGATGGGATTCGACGTGGTGGTGGAGACCGGCGCAGGTGCCGGGGCCTCGATCCTTGACGAGCATTTCCGCGAGGCCGGAGCCACCATCGCCGCCGATGCCGCCGCCGCCTTGGCCGGGGCCGACATCGTGCTGAAGGTCCAGCGCCCCGAAGATGCCGAAATCGCCCTGATCCCCGAAGGCGCCGTGCTGATCGCCGGTCTGGCCGCGCTGGCCAACCGCGATCTGGTCAAGGCCCTGGCCGCGCGCAAGATCACCGCCTTCGCGATGGAATTGCTGCCGCGCATCACCCGCGCCCAAAGCATGGACATCCTGTCGTCCCAGGCCAGCCTGGCCGGTTACAAGGCGGTGCTGGACGCCACCGAACATTTCGGCCGCGCCATCCCGATGATGATGACCGCCGCCGGAACCATCGCCCCCGCCCGCTTCCTGATCCTGGGGGCCGGTGTCGCCGGACTTCAGGCCATCGCCACCGCCAAGCGGCTGGGCGGCGTGGTCTATGCCTTCGACGTCCGCCCCGCGGTTAAGGAACAGGTCGAGAGCCTGGGCGGCAAGTTCGTCGAAGTCGATCCCGACGCGGGCAAGGACGCCGAGACCAAGGGCGGCTATGCCAAGGAAATGGACGACGATTACAAAAAGAAGCAGGCGGCGAAGATCGCCGAGGTGCTGAAGAAGACCGACATCGCGATTTCCACCGCCCTGATCCCGGGCAAGCCCGCTCCGGTGCTGATCACCGAAGAGATGGTCAAGGACATGCGCGAAGGCTCGGTGATCGTCGATATGGCGGTCGAGGCGGGCGGCAATTGCCCGTTGTCCGAGTTCGATAAGGTGGTGGTGAAGCACGGCGTCACCCTGGTCGGCCACGGCAACATCCCGGCCCGGATCGCGGTTGACGCCTCGGCGCTGTTCGCCCGCAACCTGCTGAACTTCCTGACCCCGCTGGTCGATAAAGACAGCCACAGTCTGAAATTCAACTGGGACGACGAGATTCTGAAGGGTACCTGCGTGACCCGTGACGGAAACGTCGTTCATCCCGCGTTGGCCGGCTAAGGAGGCAAGCAGCCATGGATACCGCAGAAATCGTCCGTGCCGCCGCCAAGCTCGCCCAGGACTCCCAGGCCCTGTCGCTGAAGGCCAACGAAGTGCTGGCCCAGTCGGCGCATCTTCAGGCCTTGAGCGAGCACGGCATCGGCTTTGTCTCGCTGTTGACCGTCTTCGTACTGGCCTGTTTCGTCGGCTATTACGTGGTCTGGCGGGTCACCCCGGCGCTGCACTCGCCGCTGATGGCGGTGACCAATGCCGTGTCGTCGGTGATCATCGTCGGCGCGCTGGTCGCCACCGCGACCGACACGCCCGCGTCGCGCCTGTTGGGCTTCCTCGCCGTGATCCTGGCCTCCGTCAATATCTTCGGCGGCTTCCTGGTCACGCAACGCATGCTCGGCATGTTCAAGAAGAAGCAGAAATAGGGAGGACGCGATCGTGGCAAGCAATCTTACTCAATTCGCCTATCTCGTCGCCGCAGTCTGCTTCATCATGGCGCTGCGCGGGCTGTCCAGCCCCGAAACGTCGCAGAACGGCAATCGGTGGGGCATGGCCGGTATGGCCATCGCCATCATCACCACCATCATTACCCCCGATTTCGCCTGGGTTCTGGTGCCGCTCGGCATCCTGATCGGCGGCGGCATCGGCACCATCGTCGCCAAGAAGATCGAGATGACCGCCCTGCCCCAGCTGGTGGCGGCGTTCCACTCCCTGGTCGGTCTGGCGGCGGTGTTTGTCGCGGCGGCGGCCCTGGCGGCCCCGGCCTCGTTCTCGATCCTGTCCGCCGATGGCGGAATCAAGGCCGCCTCGCTGATCGAGATGAGCCTCGGCACCGCGATCGGCGCGATCACCTTCACCGGCTCGCTGGTCGCCTTCGCCAAGCTTCAGGGTCTGGTCAGCGGTCGGCCGCTGGTGTTCAAGGGCCAGCATCCGCTGAATGCCGGTCTGGGCATCCTGCTGCTGGCGCTGGTGGTGCTGTTCGCCTTCTCGGGCGGCTCGGTCACCCTGTTCGTCGCGATCGTCGTGGTGGCGCTGGCGCTCGGCTTCCTGCTGATCCTGCCGATCGGTGGCGCCGATATGCCGGTGGTCGTCTCGATGCTGAATTCCTATTCGGGATGGGCGGCGGCCGGTATCGGCTTCACGCTGGCCAACCCGCTGCTGATCGTCACCGGCGCCTTGGTCGGCTCCAGCGGCGCGATCCTCTCCTACATCATGTGCAAGGGGATGAATCGTTCGATCATCAACGTCATTCTGGGCGGCTTCGGCGGCGAGGTGGCGGGTGACGGCGCGGCGGCGGCGGGCGGCGGTGCCGACCGCGCGGTCAAGGCCGGATCGGCCGACGATGCCGCCTTCATCATGAAGAATGCATCGAAGGTCATCATTGTTCCCGGCTATGGCATGGCGGTCGCCCAGGCCCAGCACGCCTTGCGCGAAATGGCCGACATGCTGAAGAAGGAAGGCGTCGACGTCCGCTACGCCATCCATCCGGTGGCGGGCCGTATGCCCGGCCATATGAACGTTCTGCTCGCCGAAGCCAACGTCCCCTATGACGAAGTGTTCGAGCTGGAAGAGATCAACCACGAATTCGGCACCGCTGATGTCGCCTTCGTGATCGGCGCCAACGACGTCACCAATCCGGCGGCGAAGTCCGACCCGAAAAGCCCGATCTTCGGGATGCCGATCCTCGACGTCGAGAAGGCCAAGACGGTTCTGTTCATCAAGCGCTCGATGGCGTCGGGCTATGCCGGGGTCGAGAACGATCTGTTCTTCCGCCCCAACACGATGATGCTGTTCGGCGATGCCAAGAAGGTCACCGAGCAGATCGTCAAGGCGCTGGACTGATCCCTTCGCCACAAACGGCTGCTGTTCCGCCTGAAAGGCCCGCGTCCTCCGACGCGGGCCTTTTTGCGTTCCCGTCAGAAAAGGATCGTCATCGCCACAATCGGTTGAGTCCTGTATCTTGAAGAAACAGAGGGGAACACCGACTTTCAATCAAGGGAATCCGCGCTGTTGCAACGACGGCGCCAGGGGAGGAGAGTGCGGGATGAAACGCTATATCTGTTCCGTCTGCGGTTTTGTTTACGACCCGGCGCTTGGTCTGCCCGACGAAGACATCCCCCCCGGCACCCCGTTTGAGTCCTTGCCCGATGACTGGATCTGCCCCGAATGCGGGGTGACCAAGGCCGACTTCTCCGAATTGGAGGATTAGAGCGATGAGCCCGGCCTCCCCACCGGACGGCGTGGTGATCGTCGGCAGCGGGTTGGGGGGCTATACCCTCGCCCGCGAGCTGCGGCGGCGCGACGGCACGGTTCCGATCACCGTCATCAGCGGCGATGGCGGCGAATCCTACAGCAAGCCGATGCTGTCGGCCGCCTTTGCCCAGGGCAAAAGCCCGGCCGATCTGGTCCAGAAAAGCGCCGCGCAGATCGCGTCCGACCTGTCGATCCGGGTGATGACCCGTCATCAGGTCGAAGCGATCCATCGCGACCGTCGCCGCCTCACCCTGCGCCGTCCCGACGGCACCGGGGGCGAAATCGGCTATGAGCGACTGGTGCTGGCGATCGGAGCCGATCCCCGTCCCTATCGGGTCGAGGGCAGCGCCACCGCCGGTCTGTTCACCGTCAACGATCTGGACGATTACGCCGTCTGGCGCGAGGCGCTGGCCCCCGCCAGCCGGGTGTTACTGATCGGGGCCGGGCTGATCGGCTGCGAGTTCGCCAACGACCTCTTGACCGGCGGGCATGGCGTAACCCTGGTCGATCCCGCCCCCTGGCCGCTGGGCCGCCTGCTGCCCCCCGAATTGGGCATGGCGATGAGCGCGGCGCTCGGCGGGGCCGGAGCCACCCTTCACCTCGGCCGCTCGGTCACCGCCTTCGCCCCCGGTCTGGCGACGCTCGACGACGGCAGCCAGATTCAGTTCGACCGGGCCCTGACCGCGATCGGGCTGATCCCGCGCACCGCGTTGGCGGCAACCGCCGGACTGGCGGTGGCGCGGGGGATCGTCGTCGATCGTCTGCTGCGCACCTCGGACCCGGCGATCTTTGCCCTGGGCGATTGCGCCGAGACCGAGGCCGGTCCCCTGCCCTACATCGCCCCGCTGCTGGCCCAGGCCAAGGCACTCGCCGCAACCCTGGCCGGGACCGAAACACCGCTGGTGCTGCCCGCCTTGCCGGTGGTGGTCAAGACTCCAGTCCTCCCCACCACGGTCTGTCCTCCGATACCGGGGGCCGAGGGGCATTGGCGGATCGAGGGCGAGGGCCAGGATCTGAAAGCCCTGTTTGTCGCCCCCGACGGCAGCCCGCTCGGTTTCGCCCTGTGCGGCAAGCGGGCGAGCGAAGCCCGCACCCTGGCCGCCCAGATGCCGCCCCTGCTGGGCTGACCAAAACGGTACGGGGCGACCCACCAGGAATGGGCGGTCGCCCCAAACCGCCCCTACAATCGATGGGGGGAGGGCGTCGACCCGTTTTGACCAGGGCATTGAAAACAAAGAACAACCCTGCGGGCTTTGTGAAATTTTGACGCAGCGGGATTTTTTTGTCTTTTCCTGGGACAAAAACAGCGTATATAGCGGCTTCAGGTGAGACGTACAGCGCACGTGCCTCTGACCAACGTTATGGTCAGGCAACGACGTCAAAGGCGTCTTCTGGGTGCAAGCGGGCTAAACCCCCGTGTGCTTGGAGGAAATCTTATGATCGCGATTGCCCGGCACGCTTTGGCGTCGTCCGTGACCACTATTCCCAAATCACAGGAATTCAAGCCTCGGCAGGCCTGGGCTCTGCTCTGGGTTGATGTCCGAAGTACGTCCAAACGGGACTGACGGCACCCCTTTTTCCGTGCCGTCAAACCGTCGTCTCCGACTCTGCCTGCCCGGCAGAGGACGGGGTTTCGTCGCCATCTGTCCTGTTCAAGGACCCGATGGGTCCGTTTGGAGCTTTGCCATGACCGCCAAGATCGCTCGCTTCCTCGAAGAAGTCCGCCCCGTCACCCCCTGCGTCGTGGTTGATCTCGATGTCGTGCGAGACAATTATCTGGGGCTGCGCCGCTGGCTTCCGCTCGCGGACGTCTATTATGCCGTCAAGGCCAACCCGGCTCCCGAGATCGTGCGGATGCTGGCCTCGCTGGGATCGAATTTCGATGTCGCCTCGCGCGGCGAGATTGATCTGTGCCTGTCGAGCGGCGTTTCCGCCGACAACATCTCATTCGGCAACACCATCAAGAAGCAGCGCGACATCGCCTACGCCTACGAAAAGGGCGTCCGCCTCTATGCCTTCGATTGCGAGGCCGAGTTGGAGAAGCTGGCCGAATCCGCTCCCGGCGCGCGGGTGTTCTGCCGCATCCTGATGACCTGCGACGGGGCGGAATGGCCGCTGTCGCGTAAGTTCGGTTGCGAAATCGACATGGCCCGCGACCTGCTGATCCGCGCCCGCGACCTGGGCCTTGACCCCTATGGCGTGTCGTTCCATGTCGGCAGCCAGCAGACCGACCTCAAGCAGTGGGACATCGCGGTCGGCAAGGCGGCGATGCTGTTCACCGCGCTGGATTCCGCCGGAATCGACCTGCGGATGGTCAATCTCGGCGGCGGCTTCCCCGCCCGCTATCGCAGCGACATCCCGGCGGTCGAGCGGTATGCCGACGCTGTGATGAGCGCGATGACCAACCATTTCGGCAACAACATCCCGGCGATGATCATCGAGCCGGGCCGCTCGCTGGTCGGCGATGCCGGCATCCTGGAAACCGAGGTCGTGCTGATCAGCCGCAAGGGCTATGACGACGACACCCGCTGGGTCTATCTCGACGTCGGCAAGTTCGGCGGTCTGGCCGAAACGATGGATGAGGCGATCAAGTACCGCATCCAGACCAGCCACGACGGCGACGATACCGCCCCGGTGGTGCTGGCCGGTCCGACCTGCGACTCGGCCGACATTTTGTACGAAAAGACCAATTACGAAATGCCGGTCAGCCTCAAGGTCGGCGACAAGGTCCGCATTCTTTCGACCGGGGCCTACACCACTTCGTACTCGGCGGTGAATTTCAACGGGTTCGACCCGCTGAAGGCTTACTTCATCTAAAGCATCGCGCGTCAGACATGACGCACGATGCGCTTGCGGCCATTGAGGCCGCGGCCAAGCCACCGGAGGTGGCGCCCGGCGAGGGGGATATATGAATCGCCTAAATCGTGATGCAACGTAAAAGCATCACGATTTAAAGGCCTCAGACGGCGAGGAGCGCCGCCGCGACGCGGCGCTCCTCCGTCAGCAGAACGTTGAAGGTGCGGCAGGCCGCGCCGGTATCCATCGTTTCCACCCGAACCCCGGCGGCGGCAAGATCCGCCCGCAGCGTCGGCGGCAACGGCCGCAGCGACAGGCCGCATCCGACCAGCAACAATTCGGGAATGGGCGCCGCGTCGGTCACCGCGCTCAGACAGCCCAGCCCCAACGCCGTCATGTCGGGACAGGCCCAGGCCAAAGTCTTTTCGGGAAAGACCAGAACCGATCCCTGCCAGCGTTGCCCGGCGATCATAAAGCCGCCATCGCCATAGGCCTGGATCAGTTGGCGTCCCGGAGCAAGACGGGGATTGAGATCCATATCCTTATCCTTTCCGCGTGAACGCCCCATTCAATACGAAGGGGTGTCCCGTTGCTCGCCAATCCGGTTTATCCTGTCTCCATCCCGTCACGTCGTCCCGGTCTCGCCCAAGAGCGTGGAAGGGGCGGAGCCGGGTTTGTCTCATCAGAGATCGCGCCAAGCGATGCTGCCACGAGAGGACACCATTATGGATGATATTCCGGATCGGGCCGATATCAAGGTAACTCCGCCGGTTATCTTTTCCCTTTATCTCGCCGCTGGGTTCCTGTTCGCGTGGGCGTCGTCGCTCCACATTCTGCCCGGTGTGCTGGCGCGCGGGCTGGGGCTGTCGCTGCTGCTCGCGGCGGCCGTCGTCGCCACCACCGCGATCCTGGCGATGAACCGCCGCGGCACCCCGATTCATCCCCATCACGGCACCACCGCCCTGGTCGGCGAAGGGCCGTACCGCTTCACCCGCAACCCGCTGTATCTGTCGCTGGTGGCGATCTATTTCGGGCTGGCGCTGCTGCTGAATTCGTTCTGGATGGTGCTGTTCGGCATCGCGCTCGCCGTCACCCTGCAAAAGCACGTGATCCTGGCCGAGGAACGCTATCTCGAAGACAAGTTCGGCGAGGCCTATTTGGCCTACAAGGCCAAGGTCAACCGCTGGCTGTAATCCCGGCGAACCGGCGACAGGACGACCAGGGGGAGGCCATCCCTCCCCCTATTCGCCGACATTCAACAGGGCACCGCGCACCCGCGCCCCGTGCCAGGCATAGAGAAACAGCCCGATCCCCAAGGTGAGATAGACCAGATCGAGCGCCAGAGCCGACAACATCAGATCGGTGCGGACAACACCCTGGATCATCACCGCCCGCATCCCCTCGAACACATGGGCGGGCGGCAGCGCCCAGGCCACGCTTTGCAGCCAGCCGGGCAGGACCGAGATCGGGTAATAGACCCCGGCCAGCGGACCGATCGCGAAGATCATCACCCAGGCGAGGCTTTCCGCCCCCAGGCCAAAGCGCAGCACCATCGCCGACACCGCCAGCCCGGTGGCCCAGCCCATCATCGTCAGCAGGGTCCAGAACACCAGCAGCGGCAGGCCCAACGAGAACAGTGAGAAATGGTAAAGCGGGATCGCCAGCAACGCGGCGGGCAATACCCCGATCATGGTGCGGATAAAGCTCATCACCAGGATCGCCGCCACCATTTCGCCGGGGCGGAGCGGACTGACCGAGAGATAGCCGAGATTGCGCGACCACATCTCTTCCAGGAACGACAGCGCCACCCCCAGATTGCCCCGGAACATCACGTCCCACAGCAGCGCGCCCGCGATCAGCACCCCCCCGGCCTGGGCGAACCAGGACGAGTTGTTCGACAGAAACTGGCTGGTAAAGCCCCACATCACGACGTTGATCAACGGCCAATAGGCCATTTCAAGCAGGCGCAGCCACGACCCGCGCAGGATGTAGAGGTGACGCAGGCACAGACCCGCGACCCGCCGGATCGACAGAATCATGGTTCCCCCCAGGACGGACCATCGGGACGGCGGCGGTCGCGGGCGATGTCGAGGAACACTTCCTCCATCGTGTCGCGGCCATAGCGGGCGAACAATTCGGCCGGCGTGCCGCGATCGACGATCCGCCCCGTCTTCATGATCAGCACCTGATCGCACATCCGCTCAACCTCGGTCATGTTGTGCGAGGCCAGCAGCAAGGTCGCCCCGGTGCGGCGGCGATAATCCTGAAAATAGCCGCGCAGCCAGTCGGCGGTATCGGGATCGAGCGAGGCGGTCGGCTCGTCCAGCAGCAGCAATTCAGGCTGATTGAGCAACGCGCGGGCCATCGACACCCGCGTCTTCTGCCCGGCCGACAGTTTGCCCGCCGGGCGATCAAGCAGATCGGTCAGATCGAGATCGCGGCACAAATCCGCCATCCGCCCCTTCAGGTCCGGCACCCCATAGAGATGGCCATAGACGGTCAGGTTTTCCCGCACCGTCAGGCGATGAGGCAGATCGACATAGGGGCTGGAGAAATTGACCCGCGGCAGCACCCGATAGCGGTGGCGGATCATGTCCTGACCCAGCAAGGCGATGTCGCCGCTGCTCGGCAGCAGCAGACCCAGCAACATCGACAAGGTGGTGGTCTTGCCCGCGCCATTGCCGCCCAACAGCGCGGTGACCGAACCGGGCTCGACGGTAAAGCTGATATCGTCGACCGCCACCACCGAACCGAATCGCTTGGTGACGCCCCTGACCTCGATCGCCTTCACGATCTGGGCCGCGCCCGCAGGCGCTTGCGCGGGTCGCCCTGGATCAGGGTTTCGATGTGGCGGCCCTGGAACAACGAAATGCCGACCGAGTGACCGAACTCGACCGAGGCCGGATTGTCGCAGCGGCACAGAATGATCCGGTTAACTCCGATCCGGCGCAGCGCGTCGGTGCGGTTGTCCTTCTCCTCGGTCAAAGCGGGGTCCCACACCAGCTTGATCAGATCGGCCCCCAGCCGCTCGCGATCGACGAAGGGCAATTGGGCATAGCTCAGACCATCGACGCAGATGCGATAGCCCCGGTCGTGGGCAAAATCGCGGGCGAACAGATAGGCGCCAAGATCGGCGTAGATATCGACCTTTTGCAGTTCAAGCACGATGGTCCCGCGCATCCCGGCCTTGACGTTGTCGTCGAACACCAGGAATTCCGGCCCCAGAATCGTCGAGACATTGAGGTTGATGCTGATATCGCCTTCCAGGGTGCGGTCGTCATGCTTGTTCAACATGCTGAGAACCCGGCGATCGAGCGTCTCGGTCAGTTGCTGGAACAGCCAGGGACTGGAATTGACGTTGACCGAGGGAAACAGGGTCTGGCGCAGATCGGCGATCGAGATGAACAATTCATGGAACACCGGCTGCGGCGGCGTCTTGCCCACCATCGCGCACACCGCCTGACGGCGCAGCAGATTGGCCAGATCGGCCTGACCCAGCGCCGCTTCGACCCGGATCAGCAGATCGGGGGTAAACGGCGTGCCCTGCGGCTTTTGCATCCGGGCGCGTTCGGTGGCGGCGGCTTCGGTCGAAACGGACCGCCGGGCCGATTCCTCCTGCACCATCTTCTGGGCCAGGGTCAGCAGCAGATCGTATTCGCGGTCCAGGCTGAACCAGGTGCTGAACACCGTCTGGTTGCCCAGATGCTCTTCGCTGATCAGCGGATCGTCCGAGAACAGAAAGCGCAGTTTGACCACCGCCGCCTCGATCTCGTCCTGGGCCTGCGCTTTGTAGATCACCATCAGATCGGCATTGGCCAGCACGAACAACTGGGCCTGCATCAGCTTGACCAGCGGCTCGAACGTCCCGGTGGCCATCCGCAGATGATGGTCGCGCCGGTTCTGCGCCAGCAGTGCCGACAGATGGATATGCACCGCCTTGCGGTCCTGGCGGTGGCGTTCCAGCCGCCGGACGTAATCAAGCAGCAAGGTTTCCTGGCTGTTGGCGCGGGCACCGGCGGCGGTTGGGGGGGGCGGGGGTCGCATCGGCTGGGCCTCTCGTCCTACCGCAGGGTCTGAAGCGACGGGAACAGGTCGAGCATATCGTTATCGGCGCATTCGCCGCGCGGCGTCCCGGTGATCACCCCGTGCCGCTGGGTGCATTGAGCCAAGGTGCAGGCGGCGGCGTTGCGGCACGCCCCCATCGTGGTGGCGGCGATCAGCGAATCGAGGAAACGGCCCTGGAACATCCGGATTCCCAGCGACATCCCCCAGGTAATCGCGGCCTCGGTCTCGCACCGGGCCAGGATTACCCGGTCGAATCCGACCGGGCCCAGGGAATGCTGGATTTCGGCGGTGCGGATATCGTCCTGCATGTCCGAACTCCAGCTCAGTTTGACGTAATCGGTGTCGAACAATTCGCAATCCATGAATTGGAGACCGACCGAGGTCATCCCGTCCAGCACCGATTTATGACCCCGGGCGCGCAGCCGGTCGCGGGCCCGGAAAAAGCCTTCGAGATTGTTGAAGATGTCGAGCATCTGGAACTCGACCACCAGCCCGGCCCGACCGCGCACCTTCGCCTCGAAGGTCTGAAAGGCCGGGGTCTCGATCGTGCTCATATTGAGGTTGAGCGAGAAGGCCTTGGGCGGAACCCGCAAACCGGACTCGCCCAGCGCCGCCAGAACCTGCTGGTCCAGTTCCTGCGACAAATGCTGGAACAGCCAGCGATTGGACAGAATGTCGATGTCAGGAGCCAGCGCCTTTTGCAGGTCGGCGATCGACATGTAAAATTCCTGGAACTCGACCTCGGCCGATTCGTGTTCGACGATGCGGATGCAGGCCTGACGGCGCACCACTCCGGCGATGTCGGTGTTGCCGATCCCGTCGAGCACCTGAACCAGGGTGGTGGCTTCGAGCGGCAGACGCTTTGGCTGAGGCGCGACATCGGCCTTGGTCTTGCGCACCGCGTCGCGCATCTCGCCGCACAGGGCGAAAAAGGCGTCGTAATCGCACTCAAGATCGTACAGCGCGACAAAGCGGTCCGATCCGTCGGCCGCTTCGGCATAGGTCAGCGGATCCGTCGAGAACAAGGCGCGCAGCTTGTAGACGATCGCATCGAGATCGGACAGTTGCGCGTCCTTGCAGATCAGCATGATGTCGGAATTGGACAACAGGAAGATCTGGCCGCGATAGACCGTGACCATCGATTCGAACATGCGAAAGGCAATGCGAATCCGGCCTTCCTCGCGATTGGCGGGCAGCAGGCGGGACAAATGCAGATGCAGCGCCAGACGGCCTTCGCGCAGCCGGCCGATCCGTTCGGCGGCGTCGAAGAGCAGGCTTTCCGGCGTCACGACTTCCTGCGGTTTTCCTCCGAACGCCCCGGCGTTCATCCAGCCCTCTTCGATCCGGCCCCGGTGGTCGGAGCCTTAAGGTGCGAACCGGCCGGATCGTTCCAGGCCGATCCATAGAGATACCATCGGCCTTGGCGGGGTTCCTAGAGCAATTTGGGCGACAGGCCCCCGACCGGACGGGCGGCCGCGTGGCCCCCATCCGGTCGGGCGAGACCGATCAGGCCCGGCCGAACACCCGCTGGAAGATGGTGTCGACATGCTTGGTGTGGTAGCCGAGGTCGAACAGCGATTCCAGCACCGGAGCGCTCAGATGGGCGGTGACCTGGGCGTCGGCCTTCAGCAGATCGAGGAAGTTCGCCCCTTCCTGCCACACCCGCATCGCATTGCGCTGCACCGCCTTGTAGCTGTCCTCACGGCTCATCCCCGCCTGGGTCAGCGCCAGCAGCACCCGCTGCGAGAACACCAGACCACCCAGCTGATTGAGATTGCGGGCGACGGCATCGGGATAGATCACCAGGCTTTCGACCACACCGGCCAGCCGGTTGAGGGCGAAATCGAGGGTGATGGTCGCATCGGGACCGATCATCCGCTCGACCGAGGAATGCGAGATGTCGCGTTCATGCCACAGGGCGACGTTTTCCAGCGCCGGGGTGACCATGCCGCGCACCAGACGGGACAGCCCGGTCAGGTTCTCGGTCAGCACCGGGTTGCGCTTGTGCGGCATCGCCGAACTGCCCTTCTGACCGGGGGAGAAATATTCCTCGGCCTCGCGCACTTCGGTGCGCTGGAGATGGCGGATTTCGGTGGCGAGATGTTCGATCGACCCGGCGATGACGCCCAGCGTGGCAAAGTACAAAGCGTGACGGTCGCGCGGAATGACCTGGGTCGAAACCGGCTCAGGCGTCAGGCCCAGCTTCGCCGCGACGTGAACCTCGACGCGGGGGTCGATGTTGGCAAAGGTGCCGACCGCGCCGGAAATGGCACAGGTGGCGATGTCGGCCCGCGCCGCCACCAGCCGGACGCGAGCGCGCTGGAAGGCGGCGTGGAAGCCCGCGAACTTCAGACCGATCGTCACCGGCTCGGCATGAATGCCATGCGAACGGCCCATGCAGGCCAGATCCTTGAACTCGAACGCGCGCTTTTCCAGCGCCGCCAGCACCCGGTCGATATCGGCCAGCAGCAGGTCGGCGGCCTGGGTCAACTGCACCGCCAGACAGGTGTCGAGCACGTCGGACGAGGTCATCCCCTGATGGATGAAGCGGGATTCGGCCCCGACATGTTCGGCCAACTCGGTCAGGAAGGCGATGACGTCGTGCTTGGTCTCGCGCTCGATCTCGTCAATCCGCTCAATCCGTTCGGGGGTGTAGACCAGATCGCCCCGTTCCCACACCGCCCGGGCGGCCTCGACCGGAATCACGCCGATCTCGGCCAGGGCGTCGCAGGCGTGGGCTTCGATTTCGAACCAGATGCGGAAGCGGTTGGCGGGCTCCCAGATGCGGGTCATCTCGGGGCGGCTGTAGCGCGGAATCATCTAAGAACCTCGGATAGGTGAGTACGTTTTCGGCAAATGGAGAGAGCGCCGCTTTACGGCAAGCGCTCGTCGATGAAACGGCCCTCGGCCACCGCGCGCTGATCTTCGCGCAGCAGGGCGGACAGGGGGCTGTCGGGGCGGACCTCGCCCCAATGATCGTAATGGACCAGTTCGTCGAGGGGAAGACGCGGACGCCATCCGGCGGCCTGGAGTTCGGGGGTGGGGTGATAGCCCCGCACCTTGCCGACGCACAAATAGGCGATGGGCAGAATCGACGGCGGAATCCCCAGCGCCTCGCGCACCGTCTCGTTGTCGAAGATGCTGACCCAGCCGACGCCCAGCCCTTCGGCGCGCGCCGCCAGCCACAGATTCTCAACGGCGCAGACCGAGCTGAACAAATCCATCGTCGGAATGTGGGTCCGTCCGATCACCACCGGACCGGCGCGGTCGCGGTCGCAGGTGACACAGATATTGACCGGGGAGTCCAAAATGCCTTCCAGCTTCAGCGAGCGATAGATATCGCGCTTGTCCTCGGAAAACATCAGCGCCGCCTCGGCATGAGCCTTGACGAAGGCGTCGTGCACCTTGGTCCGCACCGCGCGGTCGCGCACCACGACGAAGCTCCACGGCTGCATATAGCCGACCGAGGGAGCGTGGTGGGCGGCGATCAGCAGACGGCTCAACACTTCGTCCGAAATCGGATCGGGGAGAAATTCGCCCCGCGTGTCGCGCCGGGTCAGGATAGCGCGATAAACGCCGTCGCGCTCGGCTTCGGGCAGCGGAACGGCAGGCAGCAGGGCATCGGTCATGATCGGGCTCCCCGTAGCGCCGCACTCACGCGGCGGAAAGTCCGGTTTATAGCCGATCCCTCCCGCCGCCGTCACCCCCTAGAGGAACCCCCAGGACCGCGCCCTTGACCGCGCGGGCTCCGTTGTTTTTGAATCATTACAAAACAATCACCCCGGCGAAATGCTGCGGTAATCCGCGCTGTGGCATTCTGTCATCATCAGTTTTGGATCAACCAGCCACCCCACGAAAGGTCATCGTCTTTTTCGGTTCCTGGCGGAGTTGCTCCCGCCGCCGCTTCGACCAGCCTCCCCCCGGCTTCGGTCGCAGCCCTCCGGTCCGGACCGTCCCCCCCCCCTTCCGGTTCCGGCCTTAAATTAAGCCCCCGCACCCTCCCCCCTGGTGCGGGGGTTTTTTATCGGATGGCAGCGCCCCGGACTAGACGTACGTCTGAGAATGACCATATCTTCGGTATTATACCAGACCGACCCAAAGGCACCTCGATTGTCCCGGTTCCTCAAACCGCACCAGCCGATCGACAACCGCTATTGGCTCCGTACCGCGACCTATGTCGCCGCCTGTTTGCTGCTGGGCGGGTTCGGGGCCTTGCTCTCGGTCGATCTGGTCGAATCACATCGGCATGAATACGAAATCGTCCAGCGGGATTCCGACAATCTGTCCCGCGTGCTGGAACGTCAGGTCGTCTCGGCGGTGGAAAAGATCGGCATTCTCCTGGGCGAATCCGCCAATGATTTTGCCCCGGTGATGAACGGCACCCGCCGCCGCGACCGGCTGGCGGCCAATCTTGACCTCAAGCGCCTGATGGCCTTTGCCCCCGAAGCGATGGAAAACAGCCTGCGGGTGGTCGATGTCGACGGACGGGTCGTATTCAATGCGGGCAATTCGGACGATCTGCCCGTGATCGACGTCAGCGACCGCGCCTATTTCCAGCAGCAGAAAGCCAGTCCCAATATCGGCTTGCTGGTCTCCGAACCGATCAAGGCCCGGATCAACGACGTCTGGGTCGTTTCGCTCAGCCAGCGGATCAACGGCCCTGACGGCCGATTCCTCGGATTGATGCAGGCCGCCCTGCCCACCCATTATTTCCAAAACCTGTTTGCCGAAATCGATACCGGCAAGCTCGGCTCGGTTGCCCTGATCGATTCCAATCTGCGCCTGCTCGCCCGCTATCCAGCGCGGCCCGAACTGATCGGCACCACCGTTAACAGCGAGGAATTGCGGGCCGGGCTGGCCGGAGAACAATTCTCCGGCAGCTATGAAAGCGACTCCCGCATCGACGGGGTCCACCGCCTGTTCACTTATCGCAAGCTTGATCGCCTGCCTTATGTGGTGGTGATCGGGCGGGCGCAGGTGGAATTCATGAGCGGCTGGCGGCGCAAGGCGGTCCTATACGGCGTGTCTTATCTGGGCCTCAGTCTTGCTTTGCTGTCGTTCCTCTATCTGCTCCAGCGCCATACCGAAGAAAACCGCCGACTGGTCAATCAGGTGTTTGACGCCACCCGCGAAGGAATCGTCGTCACCGATTCCGAAGGCCGGATCGTCACCGCCAATGCCGGCTTTACCGCGATCACCGGCTATTCCCGCCCCGAAGTGATCGGGCAGAGTACTGCGATTCTCCGCTCGGGACGACACGGGGCCGAATTCTATCAGGCGCTGTGGGACAAGCTGCGGCGCGAGGGAGTCTGGCGCGGCGAGATCTGGAACCGCCGCAAGTCGGGCGAGATCTATCCCCAATTGCTGTCGATCAGTGCGCTTCGCAAACGAGGCGACGTGGTGACGCATTATATCGGTGTCTCCAGCGACATCACCGAACTCCATCAGGCCCGCCTCCAGGCCGAGGCGGGCAATCAGGCCAAGTCGGAATTCCTGGCGACGATGAGCCATGAAATCCGCACCCCGATGAACGGGGTGATCGGGATGACCGGCCTGTTGCTCGACACCCGGCTGACCGAAGAGCAGCGGATTTTCGCCCAGACTATCCGCGATTCGAGCGAATCCCTGCTGTCGGTGATCAACGACATTCTCGACTTCTCGAAAATGGAAGCGGGCAAACTCGATTTCGAGGAAACCGCGTTCGAGATTCGCCCACTGCTCGAAGGCGTCATTGATATCCTGTCCCCCCGGGTCCGTGGCCGCGACATTGACCTGACCTGCCTGATCCCCCCCGGCGCTTGCGGGGTGTTCCGGGGCGATCCCGGACGGCTGCGTCAGGTTCTGCTCAATCTGGTCGGCAACGCGGTCAAATTCACCGAACGTGGCACGATCTCGATCGTGGTCGCGGTCAGCGATGCCGCCGATGGGCGGACGCTCCTGACCGCCACCGTTGCCGATAGCGGGATCGGCATTCCTGATTCGGCAAAGCCCCAATTGTTCGACACCTTCACCCAGGCGGACGCCTCGATGGCGCGGCGCTTTGGCGGAAGCGGGCTGGGGCTGGCGATCTGCAAGCGAATCGTCGATTGGATGGGCGGCGAGATCGGCTTCGACAGCCGCGAGGGCGAGGGCAGCACCTTCTGGTTCACCGTGCCGCTGCGGCGGTCGGACGAACTTCCCTCCGAAGCGGCCAGCGGCATCGAACTTGACGGTGCCCGGATTCTGGTGGTCGACGATATCCCGACCAACCGCGACATCCTGCGCCAGCAATTGGAAGGATGGGGAGCATTGGTCACCGCATTCGGCTCCGCCCCCGCCGCGATCGAGGCGGTGCGCAATGACGTGGCCGCTGGTGACCGGTTCGACGTCGCGATCCTCGATCACCTGATGCCGGAGATGAGCGGCCTCGATCTCGCCGTGTTGCTGCGCAACGATCCCGCCACCGCGTCGCTGCCGGTGGTGATGGCGACCTCGGCCGATCTGTCCGCCGTGCGGCCGCAGATGGAACGGCTGCGGATCGACGAGATTCTGGTCAAGCCGGTGCGGCAAAGCGCCCTGCTGAACGCGGTGCTGCGCTGCCTGGGGCGGCTTCCCCCCGACACGGCCCAGACAATCGTCCCCACCACCGATTTTCCCATCACCACGCATCCGCTGCGCATCCTGGTCGCCGAGGACAACGCGATCAATCAGCAGGTCGCGGTCGGATTACTGGCCAAGCTCGGCCATCGCGCCGACATCGCCGATGACGGGGCCGAGGCGATCGAGCGGGTGATGGCGGGCGAGTACGATCTGGTGATGATGGACATGCAGATGCCCCGCATCGACGGGCTGGAGGCGACCCGGCAAATCCGCGCCCTGCCCTCACCCAAGGCCAAGGTGACGATCATCGCGATGACCGCCAATGCGATGGAAGGCGACCGCACCACCTGCCTTGACGCCGGAATGGACGATTACATCTCGAAGCCGATCGATCTGCGCCGCCTGATCGACATGCTGACGAAATGGAGCGACCGGGCGCGGACCGGGCGCGACGACAGAACCGAGGCGCTGGTCGATCTTGCCGCGATGAGCGATCTGCGCAACGCCCTGGGAGTGGCCTCGTTCCAAAGCCTGCTCGACCGCTTCTGGAGCACGCTTCCCGCCTCGCTCGAGCAATTGCGTCTCGCGGCAACCTCCGGCGATCCCGCCACGCTCAATTCCACCGCCCACGCCCTGGCCGGAGCGGCGGGCAATCTCGGGCTGCCCCTGCTCTGCCGCCACCTGCTCGGGCTGGAACGGCACGACCCGGCCGACGGTCCGATCATCGACGCCATCGAACGGATTGCCGCTTTGGCCGAGCAGGCCCGCCGCGCCATCCCTCCCTCGGTCGTGGGATAGAGCGTGACGTAAGGTTGTCAGATCTTCACAGAATCGCTTTTGGGGCCGTCACCACCGGGCTTGACCCGGTGGTCAATGGGGCAGAGTCGAAACTTGATTGGAAACAGTGGATTGGCCGGTGCCATGGGGATGGCCGGGTCAAGCCCGGCCAAGACGGGTGAGGTGTTTCCCCCTGAACCTGGACAAACTCTAAAACCCCCGCAGCCAGCGCGGCCGCACCCCGGCGCGGCCCTCCAGCACCGCGTCGATTTCGCCCAGCAAGCGGTCGCGGTCACGCGGCAGGGTTCCGGCCAGGGCCAGGGCGTTGCTGGCGTGGTTGGAGCGGAAAATCACCGGAGCAAGCGGGGCCAGTCGCTCGATCAGAGCGCGCAGTTCGATCAGCACGCCGCGATCATCCTGGGGCACGAAATCGGGGCCGATCCGGTCGAGGAAGCGCGGAGCGACGCTCTCTTCCAACCCCAGTTGCAGGGTCGAGAGATAGACCGGAGGGGCGCGGTTGATCAGATCGGCGCTGGCCTCGATATGCTCCTGCCACCCGTTCCGTCCGCCCAGCCCCAGGATCAGCGTCGCCGAGACTTTCAGGCCACTGCTCCGCGCCAGGGCCAGCGCCGCTTCCATCTGCGCCGCCGATCCCTTGGATATCCGTTTCAGCAGATCGTCCCAGCCGGTTTCGATCCCGAGATAGACCAGACCCAGCCGCCGCGCCTTCAGCCGGGCGATATCGTCCGCTCCCTTGCGCAGGATGTCGAACGGGGTGGCATAGGCGGAAATCCGTTGCAGATCGGGGAAGCGGGCGGCGAGATGGTCGCACAGGGCGATCAAATCCTCGGTCGGCAGGCAATAGGCATCGCCATCGGCGAGAAAGACCCGCCGGGCATCGGGCCAGTCGGCGGCGGCGCGGTCAATATCGGCCATCACCTCGGCCAGCGGCCGGGCCCGGAACGTTTTCGACTTGTACATTGAACAGAAGGTGCAGGCGTTGAAGCGACAGCCCAACGTCGCCTGCACAATCAGATTGTCGCCTTCGGACGGCGGCCGCCACAGCGGAAAGTCATATGCGATCACCCGTTCCTCCCCGCGTCATCCCTCGCCTTGGCGAACGATAACACGGACGGGCCGGGTTCGACCCCTTCGCCGCCGAAGCCGACGGCGAAGGGGTGGGAGACCGGAAAAGATCACTCGTCCCCAGACGCCTTCGCCAGCGACTTGGCCAGGGAATAGACCTGAGCCCGCACCTTGGGATCAGAGATTTTATAGAACGCCCGAACCAGTTCGAGGGTCTCGCGCCGGGCCAGCACGTCCTTTTCCTGATGCGCCACCGCGGCAGAGGTGGCGTCGCCCTTGACGATCGACACCGGCGACAGCGCCTTCACTTCCTCGGGCATGTCGTCATAGAAAAACGAGATCGGCACGTCGAGAATGCGGGCCAGATCGAACAGACGGCTGGAACCGATCCGGTTCGCCCCGCGCTCGTATTTCTGAACCTGCTGGAAGGTCAGGCCGATGGCCTCGCCCAGCTTTTCCTGACTCATCCCCAACAGGGTCCTGCGCAAACGGACGCGCGACCCCACATGGATATCAACCGGATTGGCGCTGCCATCGTCGAGACGGCCGCGAGTCGATTTCCGACGCGCAGGGGCGGGCGTCGCCGAGGCAGCGTCAGCTGTCGATGAATCAACTTTGTTTTTAGCGATCATGATGGGTCCTACCCGAACTGAGTTGCATACTATTAGCATAGTACGAATTAGCTATGCACACGGCATATATCAAGGGCCAGTCCGGGTATTTGGCCCTCATCAGGTGTTTTTTTAGGGGCAGAGAGAGATCGTAGGGTTGTAACCGTAGCGATCACCGCCGCGCGAAACCGGCGCGGTCGGCGGGGAATGCAGCGAAATGCAAAGGAAGTCAAGCAGTTCAGCCTGTTTTGCGCTGCATGCGTCCCCGGCGGACGGACTTGGGCCGCCCCGACCTCATTACAGAAAAATCATGTTGGCGAAATGTCGCGGTAATCTCGGGCGGGGCATACTGTCATCATAAGGTTTCGGTCAAACGGTCACCCCGATCCGGAACAAGCGTCTCGATCCTCGGCGGACTTGAACTCCCCGCCTCGTCCATGGTGCGGCCTTCCCCCTCCCGGGCCGCGACGCTTCTCTCTTCGGATGCCCCCCCTCCGAAGAGATACACAACGACCCCCGCACACCCCCCCTGTGCGGGGGTTTTTGTTTGTCCCCGTCTGTTTCCTGGCGCCGCGACCGCCCCCCTATTTCAGGAACGCGGCGATCGAGCCGACCATCTGGTCGAACAGCGGGTTATAGCCCAGCCGCGCGGTCAGCGGCCCACCCGCGTCGATCTCGGCCCTGGTCGGCTCGCCCAGCCGCTGCGGCCCCTGGGCCAGAGGGGCAACGCCCCGGCACAGCGCCGCCCCGGCCCGCTGCTCCGGCGTCACGCAGCCGCAGAAGCTGGACCAGTCCTTCTTCGAGGCATAGGCCAGACAATTGCGGTAATCGCCCGCGATGCCGTAATGGCGGTTGGAGGGAGAAACCGGCACCCCGATATGGCTGAGGCTGGTGACGCAAAGTCCCGGCGCATCGCCAAAGGCGCACAGCTTGGCCGCGCCGCCGCGCTCGGGAGCGCAGCCGACATCCTGCGTGCCCAGACCGCGCAAACAGGTGATGCGGCGGTCCTCGGCCCCCAACGCGCCGTAATAATCGGGCTGGGCCGCCAGGGTGGCAGGCGCGACATAGAGCAGGACGCGGCTGTCGGGATTGCCGACCCGCTTGCGGAAGAACTCGATCGACGCCTTGGCATCGACGGTGACGTCCTCGGCGGCAAAGGCCATCAGCACCGGCAGAGTCAGCGGCCGGGTCGCGGTCTCGACTTCGGTCATCACCTCCATCAGCGGGCGCGGTGCCATCACCGGAAAGGATTCGGCCTTGGCGAAATCCTGATCCTCATCAAGGCGCAGCCAATGGCCTTCGGGGCCAAAGCCCGAGGCGGCGGTCATGATCGCCTGAAACAGCTCGAACCCGAACGGAATGCGGTGGAGCGGAAAGCGGTTGGTCAGCCCGATCGACGGCGACAACAGAATCAGCGAGGCGACCGGCGGCGCGGTCGGCGTGCCGTTGAGGACCAGATCAAGCGCCAGCGTCGCCCCGGTCGAAAAGCCGACCAGATGGACCCGCCCGACCTGACCGGCAAAGCTGTCGGTGCCATAGCGGACGGCGGCTTTCCATTCGGCGGCGGTGGGGCGGACCAGATCGCCCGGCACCGAGCCATGCCCCGGCAGCAGGATCGAGCGGACCAGCAGACACTTGCCCGGCAGCCGGGCCAGGGCGTCGCCCAGATCGCGCATCAGGAACGGCGAATCGCTGAGACCGTGGATCAGCAGCACTCCGTCCTTCGCGGTACCGCCGCATTCCTCGGCCAACGGCCATTGCCGGGGCGCGACCAGTTCGACATGGGCGGCGCGGACGGCATCGTCCGGCTCGATCGCCTTGCGGGCGGCATCCAGCGCGGCCTTGGTATCGGCGACATAGGCGGCGAACGGCTTGTCGGTGGTGCCGTCGCGCCAAGTCTCCATCGGCATCGCCGACAGCCCGTGACGCGCCGCCGACCATATCGCGCCCTCCTGGGCGGCCCGCGCGGAACCGGTTCCCAGCAGCAGGACCGCCAGGATCGCAAAGACGAAGCGCATCGTTCCCCCTCCCCGTTCGCGCCTTCGTCAACCGAAGGCGTCGTCGCATTTGCCGCACAACGGCACCCCCGACAGATCGCCCGAGCGAAATGCCTCCAGGATCGCGGTAAAGCGCGCACCGCTCCGGATGTCCTTCAGACTGTCCTGCATCAGATCGCCGATGGTCAGGGCGCCATTGGCGTCATAACAGCCGCAGGCGGTCACCGTCCCATCGACATAGACCCCCACCGCCCGCATCAGCAGACGGCAGACGGTGCGGCGATGACGGTCGAGATTGCGATAGGACCACAGCCCGGTCCGCTCCCAATATGTCCCGGTCTCGACGGTTCCGGCGAAATTGTTGGGGGCAACCGTGGTGATCGCGGCGAGTCCCAGCCCGGCCAGGAAGGCGCGGGTGCGGCCGACATAATCGGGGGAATTGTCGGGCGCGACCGCCTTGACCACCAGACGGGTCGAAGTCGGGGCCAGCGCCGCATGGAGCGCGGTCAGGGTGCGGACGGTGCGGTCGAACTTGGCCCCGACATAAACGGATTCGTAGCTGGCGGCATCCCACCCGGCAAACGACACCTGGAGACTCTCCAGCCCCAACCGGGCCAGCCGGGCGATCCGCTCGGGGGTAAAGGGGGTGGCGTTGGTGACGACCGAAACGACAAAGCCGCGCACCACCGCGCTTTCCAGCAATTCAAACACCTGGGGATGCAAGAACGGCTCACCCTGGGCGGCCAGCACGGTCAGGCGGCGGATGCCGACCTCCTCGCAACGGTCGAGCACGCGGCCGAACACCGCTTCGGACATGAAGCCGTCGTTTTCCTTCCACACCCCGTGGCCGCACATCGTACAGCGCAGGTTACAGCGCCGACTGAGTTGGACATACACTTCGGTCGGCAGGCCGCCGCGCCGGGCCAGCCCGTCCAGCATCATCGCCCGCAGCCGGGCGATATCGGCCTCGGCCTCGGCCTCGCGGCCCAGCATCCCCAACGCGATCCCGTGCAGATAAAGCGGACGCGGCGGTGGATCGGACGCGGCCAGCAACGGTTCGACCAGTTCCAGCGCAGGCTCTGCCCGCCCCGCCTCGATATGCAGCGCGGCGAGATCGGCCGCGATCCCGCCATCGTCGGGCGCCAGCGCGCGGGCCTGCTCGAACGCAGCCAGCGCCTCGTCCTGCCGCCCCAGCACCGACAGGGTCCGACCGCGCAGGGCATGGGCCTCGGCATGGCGGGGGGTCCTGCCCTCCAGCCCGCTCAGCCGCTCCAGCAGGGTTTCGTAGCGTTCGGCCTGGAACAGCAACTGGGCGAGATCGACCAGGGCGTCAATCCACCCCGGAGCCAGGGCCAGGGCCTGATCCAGCGCCGCGATCGCCTCGGCCGGGTGCCCGAGATTAGCCAGGGCCACCCCGCGCAGATGGTGCAGTTCGGGCGAACGAGGAGCGCGGACCAAGCCCCGCCCAGCCAGAGTCAGAGCATCTTCGTAATGACCGAAACGCACCCCCAGCCGGGCCAGCGCGAACAGTGCGCCGGGATGATCGGGCACGGTGCGCAGCGCGGTACGCAAACAGCGCTCCATCTCGGCGAAGCGACCGGCCCGTTCGTGGACAAGCGCATCGGACAAGAGCGGGGCAAGGGGATCGGGATGCGGCGGATGGGACATCGTACCCGCCATCCTAAAACAGCGGCGGCCGCGACACAAACGAAGCGCACCGCTTGCTGTTTGATCGGCAAGAGGACTATATTGAATGAAATGATTCTAAAAGGCGCCCGGCTATGATCTCCCCGGTTGCAACCACCTCGCTGGTCAGCGGCCTTAACGCCCAGACTCGTGTGGTCGAAACGGCGGCGGCAAATATCGCCAACCAGAGCACTCCCGATTATCAGGCGGCACGTGGGTCACTGGTGTCGCGTCCGTTGCAGGGCGCGGCCTATGTCCCGCTCCCGCCCGAGGGCGAGGTCGATCCGGCACAGGAAATCGTGTCGATGATGGTGGCCAAGACCAGCTTCGAGGCGATGGCCAAGGCCTATTCGACCATCGCCGAGACCGAAAAGAACGGGCTCGATTCCCTGGCCTAACTAACCCAATCCCTACCCTGCCTGAGCGCGGGGATTGAGCGACGCCGCCTTGGCGGCAAAATCCGCCCCCAGAAATTCCGGCCGTTTGTAAAGTCCATGCAGCCACGCGGCCAGCATGCACAATTCCTCGAACTTGACCAGTTCGTCGAGGGTTCCGGGGGGAAAGCGGATGGAAAAAGCGGCCGAGGTGATCTCCAGCACTTCTTCGACCTGTTCCATATTGAGGCCGATATCGGTCTCGATATGCGCATGCCGGGTCAGCTTCTCTTCCTCGACGCCGTAATCATCGCGAATCAACTTGACCACCCACCGGAACATGTTCATCCAGTTCTTGACATCTGAAATGTCACGATCAAAGGACATGATCTCTCCGCCGGAATGACCAACGGATCGATACTACGCACTTCGCTGCAATCAGCAAGTCTTTCGGTCACGACGGCCGGTTTGTTTACTTTTGTTTACATTTCCGCCCCAGACACGACCGCCCAAAGCCTCGCGTTGGATAAATGACGAATTCCGCGACAGGATCGCCCCGGCTCGACCGTATCAAGGGGTGCGGACATCGTGCAGGTGCGCCGCACCAACAGGAGGTTTGGTCATGAGCATCACATCCATCAGCGGAGGTGCATCGAACCTGCAATCGTTGTTCAGCAAACTGGACACGAATAGCGACGGTTCGGTCTCCAAATCTGAATTCGTCACCGGCCGTCCCACGGACGTTTCGTCCGATCAGGCATCGACCCTGTTCGATGCCCTGACCGAGGCCCTTTCGTCGTCGTCGTCATCCTCGTCTTCGTCATCCTCGTCTTCGTCGTCGAGTTCGTCCGACTCGACCTCGGGTCTCAGTGAAAGCGATCTCGCCAGCGCCTTTCAGCTCATGAGCCAGCAGATGCAGGCGGCGTTGATCAACGCCCAGAGCGACGACACCACCGCGACGTCCGACACCACCGACGATTCCACCACGATTTCGGCGAACCGCCCCCGCCCGCCGCCGCCTGCGGCGGCCGCGTCGAGCGACAGTGACAGCACCAGCAGCAGTTCGACCGCCACGGACATCGAGACCCTGGCCGCCGATCTGGAAAAGATTCTGGCCGATCTGACCGCCTCGACTTCGGCGACGTCGTCCTCGAATTCGAATTCGACCACCGCCGCCGCGACCACCACGTCGAGCGAGACCGATTCGACGACCACCTCCACCGCCGCCGCAACCTCTCAGACCTTCACCAAACAATTGGCCCAGGACATGATGCGGGCGATCGAGTCCTACGCCAAAAACGGCGCGGGCGGGATCAGCGGCGCCAGTTCGGTCGCGGCCTGATCCCCCGAGGATCAAGACCCCAGAGGCTTTTGCCGGACGCCCCCGTTCTCCCCTGGACCGTCGGTTCAGGGGAGTTTTTTGTCTGTCCCGCCTCATTCGCCAACAACGGGAGTACACCCACGCGCCATTGCGATATGATCCGGTACGAGGGCACGCGGTTTGATTAAGGGGATTGTTTCCGATATGGGCGAAAGCGAAGACCGACTGAACCCGATCCGCAAGATCGGCCAGGGGCTTGTCGTGGTGATCGACCGGCGGATTTATCCTATCGTCACCCTTTCGACCGCCGGATTGGTCTTTCAGGCCACCGGCTTCAAGGTCGGCGAACAGATCCGGATGAAAATCACCAGGATGCTCGACCTCAATGGCGGGGTTGACGCGACGTTGACGGTGACCTCGGCCGAGGAAACCATCACCCGGGGCGAGTTCATGCCGACGATGCCGCTGCTGCGCTACATCATCGACCATATCGGCGAGGTCACCGGGGTCGAACCGTCCTATTTCCGCAAATAGCGCCAAGGGGACGACGCGGCCGGTGCCGGACCAGCCACGCCGCCTCTCGCATCCTTACAGCGGCGGGATATCGCCCAGGGCTTCGCGCGCCGCCGCCTCGGCGGCAAAGGCGGCGACCCGGCCTTCACCGATCGCGGCACGCAGGTCACGCATCAGATCCTGATAGGCCTGGATATTGTGCCAGGTCAGCAGCATCGGCCCCAAAATCTCTTCCGAGCGGATCAGATGGTGGAGATAGGCCCGCGAATAGGAGCGGCAGGCCGGGCAGCCGCAGCCTTCTTCCAACGGACGCGGATCGTCCTGGTGGCGGGCATTGCGCAGATTGACGGTGCCGCGCCGGGTAAAGGCCTGGGCGGTACGGCCCGACCGGGTCGGCATCACGCAATCGAACATGTCGATGCCGCGCAGCACCGCGCCGATGATGTCGGAGGGACGCCCCACCCCCATCAGATAGCGGGGGCGGTCTTCGGGCAGCAGCGGCACGGTCGCGTCCAGCGTCGCGAACATCGCCTCCTGCCCTTCGCCGACCGCCAGACCGCCGACGGCATAACCGTCAAAGCCGATCTCGATCAGGGCCTGGGCGGATTCGGCACGCAGGTCGGGATAGATGCCGCCCTGCACGATCCCGAACAAGCCGTGACCGGGCCGTTCGACAAAGGCCGTCTTCGACCGCACCGCCCAGCGCATCGACAGCCGCATACTCTCGGCCGCCTGGGCGGGGGTGGCGGGAAACGGCGTGCATTCGTCGAACGCCATCGTGATGTCGGACCCCAGCAGACGCTGGATCTCCATCGAGCGTTCCGGGCTGAGATGGTGGCTCGACCCGTCATGGTGCGACTGGAAGGTGACGCCGTTTTCGTCGAGCTTCCTGAGCTTGGCCAGGCTCATCACCTGGAACCCGCCGGAATCGGTCAGGATCGGCCCCGACCAGTTCATGAAGCGGTGCAGCCCGCCCAGCCGGTCGATCCGCTCCGCCCCCGGCCGCAGCATCAGGTGATAGGTGTTGCCCAGCACGATCTGTGCCCCGGTCGCGGCAACCGATTCCGGCTGCATCGCCTTGACGGTGGCGGCGGTGCCGACCGGCATGAAGGCGGGGGTGTCGATCGCCCCGTGCGCGGTGTGAAGGCGGCCCAGGCGCGCGGCGCCATCGCTGGCGAAACGCTCGTATCTAAAGCTGGTCATCGTCATTCCGATCGAGCAGAGAGGAATCGCCGTAAGAATAGAAGCGATAGCCCGACGCCATCGCATGAGCATAAGCCGCCCGCATCCGATCCAGCCCGGCAAAGGCCGACACCAGCATGAACAGGGTCGAGCGGGGCAGATGGAAATTGGTCATCAGCCGATCAACGACGCGGAAGCGATAGCCCGGCACGATAAAGATATCGGTCGCGGCGGCAAAGGGGCGGACCTGCCCGTCCTCGCCCGCCGCACTTTCCAGCAGGCGCAGCGCGGTGGTTCCGACCGCGATCACCCGCCCGCCGGCGGCACGGGCGACGTTGATGGCGCGGGCGGCTTCGTCGCTGACCACCCCGATTTCGGCATGCATCTTGTGATCGTCGGTGTCCTCGGCCTTGACCGGCAGGAAGGTTCCGGCTCCGACATGCAGAGTCACCGCGACCCGCTTGACCCCGCGCTGGTCCAGCGCCGCCAACAGTTCGGGGGTGAAGTGCAGCCCGGCGGTCGGCGCCGCCACCGCCCCATCGGTGCGGGCAAAGGTGGTCTGGTAATCGGCACGGTCGGTCTCGTCGGCCTCGCCATGGCGGATATAGGGCGGCAACGGCAGACGGCCGTGCGCTTCCAGCGCCGCCATCAGCGCAGGCCCACCACGGTCAAAGCGGAGCAGAACTTCGCCTGCCTCGCCTTTCTCCTCGACGCTGGCGGAGAAGTCGGCGGCAAAGTCGATCCGGTCGCCGGGCCGCAGCTTCTTGGCCGGGCGGGCAAAGGCGCGCCAGCAGGATTCGTCCTCGCGCAGATGCAGGGTCAGTTCGACCGAGGCGGTGCCGCGCTTGCCATCCAGCCGCGCCGGAATCACCCTGGTATCGTTGAACACCAGCACGTCGCCGGGACAAAGCAGGTCGGGAAGATCGCGCACGCCACCATCGCCGATGCCATCGGCGGCGACCCGCAACATCCGGGCGGAATCGCGCGGCCGGGCGGGCCGTTCGGCGATCAGTTCGCGCGGAAGATCAAAATCGAATATATCCACTTTCATCGTCGGGGATGTAGGCTGCCGGACCGCGCGGCGTCAAGCCCTGTACCCACCGCATATTGCACCCGAAATGATTTCACGACATGATCGGGAAGGTTGCAATGGGAGTAAATTGATGAATAAAACCGTTCTGTCGACAGTTCTGGCCGTGCTTGCCCTGGCCTCGACCGACGGCTTCGCCCAGGATTTGCTGAACACCGCCCCCTCGCCCGGGCGGCCCCATGGGCCGTGGTACGGCTCGCTCAGTGGCGGCTATGGGATGGCCGAAGACATCCGCTACAAGACCCCGGATGGCGACAAGGGCCAGATCAGCGTCGAAGGTGGCTATGTCTTTGCCGCTGCGCTCGGCTACAAATGGCCGAAATACCTCCGCACCGAGTTCGAGGTGTCGTATCAGGCCAACAATCTGAACAAAGTTAAGTTCGGCGGCGAGCGGGGAAGCATGTCGAGCGACATGCAGTATCTGTTCTATTCGGTGAACGCCTATCACGATATCAGCACCGGCACCCGCTTCCTGCCCTATTTCGGCGGCGGTCTCGGCGGCGTCCACGAAACCCTGAACGATTCGGATGGAACCGAAGGCACCCTCGGCAAGGGCAGCACCGATGCATTCGAAATGCATGGCGAAGTCGGGCTGCATTACGACCTTGGCCGCGAGGTCAGCGTCGGGCCGTCCTATCGCTTCGTCCATCTCTTCGACAGCGTGGGCGGTCGTGACGACACCAACCTGCATCAGGTCAAGGTCGGGCTGCGCTTCCCCTTCCGCTGAGTGGCGATGACCTTCGATCCGGTCGAGTGGCGGATTTCCGACCGCCCGGTCAGCTATCCCGACGCGGTCGCGGCGATGGAACAACGCGTTGCCGCGATCCGCGCCGGGACCGCGCCGGAACTGGTGTGGCTGCTGGAACATCCGCCGCTTTACACCGCTGGAACCAGCGCCAACCCGGCCGATCTGCTGGACCCCGACCGCTTCCCGGTGTTTCCCAGCGGGCGCGGCGGCCAGTTCACCTATCACGGCCCCGGCCAGCGGGTCGCCTATGTGATGCTGGACCTGTCGCGGCGCGGTCCCGATCTGCGCCGCTTTGTCGTCGCGCTGGAAGAGTGGCTGATCCGTACCCTCGACCATTTCGCGGTCAAAGGCGAAGTGCGCGAGGGCCGGGTGGGCGTGTGGGTCGATCGCGGCGCGGGCCGGGAAGAAAAGATCGCGGCGATCGGCATTCGCGTCCGCCACTGGGTTACCTTCCATGGCGTGGCGCTAAACGTCGATCCCGTCCTCGATCATTTTCGCGGCATCGTCCCCTGCGGTCTGGCCGCCCACGGGGTCACCTCGCTGTGGGATCTGGGCCTGACCCCGACGATGGACGAGGTCGATTCCGCCCTGATCGCCAGCTTTGCCGAGGTGTTCAGCCCTCCGCCGCTTTGAGCCGCGCCCGCGCCTCGGTCAGCCGGGCGTAGGCCTCGTGGCATTTCTGCGCCACCGCCGGAATCGTCTCCCACTGAATGGGGAGTTCTTCTGACAGATCGTGCAGGTCCATCTTGGCCTGCACCGCCTGGGCGGACAGCTTCTTGATCTCGGCTTTCAGGGTTTCGACATCGCTCATGGTTCGCCCTTTGTCGGTGGGGACGGCAAGATGGAACGAGTCTAACCTTTGCCTTGAATTTGGGCAAGAGACGAATTTGCCTATTTTACAGACAGAGCATGTCTTCGTGTCGGGATTAAGCGTTTCTTAAAAGGGCCGGAGCCACTGTTGATCCTTGGCCGAACCGCCGGGGGAAGGCATGAGCGGCACCGATCTTTTCAACGAGCAGACCGGGGAACCGGGACCGAAGACGCCCACCCGGCGTCAGATCGCGGTGGCCTTGCACTATGATCCCGGCGAGAACGGCGCCCCAACGGTGGTTGCCTCGGGCCGGGGCTCGGTCGCCGAGCAGATTCTCAATCTCGCCTTCGCCAATGGGGTCAAGGTCCGCACCGACCCCGATCTGGCCGAGGTTCTGGCCGCCGTCGATGTCGACAGCGTGATCCCGGTCGAAGCCTTTGTCGCCGTCGCCGAAATTCTAGCCTATGTCTATCGCGCCAACGGACGCGAGATGCCGTCATGACCGCCCTGCCCCCTGAATCCGACCGCCTGCAAGCCGAGATCGAAAAAGCGAGTTCGCTGGTCGGCGCGGCACGGCGTCTGCTCGCCACCGGCACGATGGTCGATCTGGCCGCGCTGGAGGGGCGGGTGCGCCTGATCTGCGACGGGATCGCCGGACTGACCCCGGAAACCGGGCGGGCCTTCCGTCCCGGCATCGAGGCGCTGATCACCGATCTCGACCGCCTTGACCTCGCCCTGCGCGATGCCGGACCCTATGCCGACGGCCGCTGGAGCCGGGGAAGCGAAGAAAAGGCCGGGGGGTGATGGAGACCGTTTCCTATCTGCGTTTCATCATGTCGCTGGTCGCGGTGCTGGCGATGATTTTTGGCCTGTTGTGGGCGGCGCGGCGCTGGGGCCTGGGGATGATGGGCCCCCATGCCGCCAGCCGTCGCCACCGCCGCCTTGCCGTCCAGGACGTGTTGCAGCTTGACGCCCGCCACCGGCTGGTGTTGATCCGCCGCGACGATTGCGAACATCTGCTGCTGCTGGGCAACGGCACCAGCACGGTGATCGAGCGCGATTGCCCGCCCCCTCGGTTCACCCCGACCGTTTCGAAGCCGGAGACCCCCTGATGACAGCCCTGCCCGTGTCGCGTTCGCGCCTGATCCTTGCCCTGCTGGCGGGAGTGGCGACGGCGCTGGTGGCCGGTCCGGTGCTGGCCCAATCGCTGAACCTCGACCTGGGCGGCGGGGGCGGCAGCGCCACCAGCCGGATCATCCAGTTGATCGGCCTGACCACGGTGCTGTCGCTGGCTCCGTCGATCGTGGTGATGGTGACTTCGTTCACCCGCTTTGTGGTGGTGTTGAGCTTTCTGCGTCAGGCGCTGGGCACCCAGCAAAGCCCGCCCAACATGGTGCTGGTCAGTCTGGCGCTGTTCCTGACCGCCTTCGTGATGGCCCCGACTTTCGACAAAGCGTGGGACACCGGCATTCAGCCGATGATGGACGGCCATATCGACGAGATGGAAGGGTTCGAACGCACCGTCAAACCGTTCCACGCCTTCATGAGCCAGCATGTCCGGCCCCAGGACCTCAAGCTGTTCATGGATCTGTCGCGGGCGAAGGAAGTGGTCAATCCCGAGGACGTGCCGTTGAAGGCGCTGATCCCCGCTTTCATGATCAGCGAGCTGCGCCGCGCCTTTGAAATCGGCTTCCTGGTGTTCCTGCCGTTCCTGATCATCGACATGGTGATCGCCTCGGTGCTGATGAGCATGGGCATGATGATGATCCCGCCCGCGATGATCTCGCTGCCGTTCAAGCTGATTCTTTTTCGTGATGGTCGATGGCTGGTATCTGGTGGTCGGCTCGCTGGTGCAGAGCTACGGATAGAGCAAAAGGCGAGCCGTTGAAATGAGCGGCTCACCTACATTCAGCCGCCATTGCGGCGGCGGCCAAGCGGGCGGATGCCCGCGCCCGGCGAGGGGCAACAGGTGGGCCAAGTTTTTGGCCCACCTGATTAAGGCGTCGCGAACTGCCAGCCGAACCAGCGCCAGCGCCCGTCCAGGGTCGGAACGGTACAGTTCAGCCGGGCGCGCCCTTGCGGGATCGGGCGGGTCATCCGCACCTCGATCCGGGGACCAAGCTGTTCGACCCGGACCTGCCCCTCATGCGAGGCAAAGCAGGACAATGCGGCGATCCCCGCGACATCCTCCGCCAACGTAAAGCCGAATGACGGCGGGTTGGACCGGATCACCGGATCGTCGGGGGTGATGTCGATCGCGGGCAGCGGCAGCGAACGGACCGCCAGCCGGAAGCGGTCGGGATCGCCATGCGGCCCGGTCAGGGCGAAGCGGGGCAGGAAGAACGGCTCGGACTTCGTCCACAACGCCCCGGAATGCTGGCCGAACGCGGCGGTGAAGCCCGCTTGCCGCACCAGGGCGATCGAAGCCGAATCCGCCTCGCCCCCCGGCCAGGCGAACAGATCGGGGTTTTGCCCCAACTCGCGCTCGAAACGGGCGCGGGCGCGGGCCAGATCGGCGGCGGCGGCCTCGGCCCCGACACGGGGAAAGCGCAGCCGTGCCGCGCCCTGGCTGGCGATGGTGACCCCGGCGGCGCGCAACTCGCGCAATTGCTCCCAATTCATCGTTTCGCCGCCGCGATCGATTTCGTCGGTGGCGACGAACAGGGTCACCGGCAGCCCGGCCCGGCGCAGCAACGGCCACGCCCGAGTATAAAATCCGGTCGAGGAATCATCGACGGTGATCGCCACCGCCTTGTCGGGCAGCGCGGCCCCGGTCCGCATCGAACGAGCGATCTCGGGCAGCGGCAATACGGAGAATCCGCCGCTTTTCAATTCCTCGATATGTGTGGTCAACTGCTCCGAGGTGGTGTTGAGCGCCGCGACACGATCATCGTCGAAGCGGTGATACATCAGCACCACGGCGGACTCGGCCGCATGCGCCGGTTCCGGAGCCGCCGCAAGCAACGCCAGAACCCAGATCATCGCTGCCGAGGCAACCTTACCCGTCCTCATCGCCCCCTGGTCTCCTCGGCGTCGTGCCCCAATATAGGGGGATGTTTGCCGCATCCGGGCGGCGGAGTACAAGAAAAAGCGGGAAAGGGCATGTCATCATGAGCCATGAAATCGACCAAGTGGGACAGAATGTGCTGTTCTATCAAGGCCGTACCTATGGTCGTTTCCTCGACAAACCAGTGAGCGAAGAGACGCTGCGCAAAGCCTGGGATCTGGCCCGGATGGGGCCGACCGCCGCCAACGGCCAGCCGTTGCGCGTCATTTTCCTCCGTTCGGCCAAGGCGCGCGAACGTCTGTTGACGGCGCTGGCCCCCAACAATGTCGAAAAACCATCGCCGCCCCGGTCACTGCGATCCTGGCGCACGATCTCGATTTCTTCGAGCGCCTGCCGGTGCTCTATCCCCATGCCGACGCCCGATCCTGGTATGCCGACAATCCCGCCCTGGCCGACGAAACCGCGTTCCGCAACGGCAGCCTTCAGGCCGGATATTTCATCCTGGCGCTCCGGGCGGTCGGGCTTGATGCCGGACCGATGAGCGGGTTCGATAATGCCAAGGTCGATGCCGAATTTTTCGCGGGCACCCGGCTACGCTCGAATCTGCTGGTCAATATCGGCTATGGCGACGTCGCGGCCCTGCGCCCGCGCGGCCCGCGTCTGTCGTTCGAAGAGGGGTGCACCCTGCTGTAGGGTTTAGCGGCGACGGCGGAGCGACAGAACGACCAGAAAGGCCAGCAGGCCGGAGAAGGCGACGTTCAGCCCCGCCATCGTCACACCGTGAAAAGCCCAGGCGGGCTGATCGCAAGGAGCGTCTTCGACCGGGCGGCTCATCGCGGCGGCAAGGTCGAACGTCTCGGGTGCGGCCGCCGGTGCCCCAGCGGAACACACCGCCGAAGTCCACCAGAATTGTTCGACCCCGACATGATAGGCGGCGATCACGGCATTGACCGCCAAGGCCAGCGCCGCCAGTCCCATCAACGTGCGGCGGGTGGACACCAGCCGGGCGGTACCCAGCGCCATCGCGGCGAACAGAGCCGCCAGGGCAAAGGGAACTCGTTCAGTCACGCACAGGACGCAAGGCCGCATCCCCAGCCCATACTGAGCGTACAGGGCAGAAGCCAAGGCCGCCAAACAGGCCACAAGCAAAAAAACGGCCGTGAAAGCGGGAAAGGGCTGGCGCGGGAATCGGCTCATCCCACGAACTATAGCTCCCTTTCCAGCCGGGCGGAAGCGGACTTCCACCCGGCCAAAACCATGGTGCTGATCACCACGTCGGGATGATGGTGCCGTCGAAACGCTTCTCGATGAAGGCCTTGACCTCGGGCGAGCGATAGGTGGCGATGAAGGAATGGATCGCCGGATCGTCCTTGCGCTTGGTCTGGGTGACGAACCACAGGCCCCAGGGGGTGTCGATCCCCTCGCGGAACAAAGCGGTCTTGGGATTGATCCCGGCGGCGACCGCGTAATTGAGCGGCACCGCCGACACATCGACATCGTCGAGCGAGCGCGGCAATTGGGCGGCGTCGATTTCGCGGAACTTCAGCTTCTTGGCATTGGCGACGATATCGAGCGGCGTCGCGGCATTGCCCGCCTTGGGATCGACGGTGATCAGCCCGGATTGTTGCAGCAGCAACAGAGCCCGCGCCCCGTTGGCGGGATCGTTAGGAATGGCGATGCTGGCCCCGTCCTTGAGCTCATCCAGCGATTTAAGCGTCTTGGAATAAAGGCCGAGGGGCACGACGATGCTGCGTTCGACCGCGACCAGATCATAGCCGCGCGTCTTGATCTGGTTGTCGAGATAGGGCTTGTGCTGAAAATTGTTGAAGTCGATATCCCCCTGGGCCAGCGCCGCGTTGGGCTGGGTGTAGTCGGAAAACTCGACCACCTTGATATCGGCCCCGGTCTTTTGCTTGTGCAGCTTGGCGGCGAAGTCGAGAATCTCGCTGTACGGCCCGGCGGAAACGCCGATCTTCAGCGGCTCGGCGGCCTGGGCGAGGCTGCTTCCGGCGAGAATCAGGACGGCCCCGAGCAAAGTGCGCAATCGAGTCATGTCGTTTCGGTTCCTTGTCGCGAAAATGAGGTGGGATCAGGCCCAGACAGCCCCGCGCCGGTCCTCGACCCGTTTGGCCTTGTGGGTGGCGCGCGGCAAGCTGTCGGCCTCCAGCACCGCCACCTTGGGACCAACCCCGGTGACCGCCTTGATCCGGCGGGTCAGACGGGCGGCGAGGTCGCCAGCGGGCACGGCACATCCCCAGCGGCGTTCGACCTCGACCGTTACGGTATCCAGGTGGTTCTCGCGATCGAGCACCAGCCGGTATTCGCCGGTGAAGTCGCCGTCCTGACGCACCACCGCCTCGATATCGCTGGGGAACAGGTTGACGCCCCGGACGATCAGCATGTCATCAAGCCGACCGTGCACGCCGAGCAGACGTTGCGAGGTCCGGCCGCACCGGCACGGTTCGGAGGTGAACGAGACGATATCGCCGGTGCGGAAACGGATCAGCGGCCGGGCGCGCTTTTGCAGGGTGGTCAGCACCAGTTCGCCGCGCTCGCCCTCGCGGACCGGCTCGCCGGTGGCGGGATCAAGCACCTCGGCCAGGATATGGTCCTCGGCCCAGTGCAGCCCGTCCTTTTCCTCGCACATTCCGGCGCACGAGCCGAAAATGTCGGACAGACCGTAATAATCATAGACCGACGCCCCCCACAGGGTTTCGATCCGCGCCCGCGTCTCGGGGATCGAACCGCCCGGTTCGCCCGCGACGAAAATCCGCCGCACCGCCAGATCGCGGGCGGGGTCGATCCCCTGCTTCTGCGCCGTCTCGCCCAAGTACCAGGCATAAGACGGCGTGGTCCAGATCGCCGTCGCCTGGAACTGCTTCAAGATCGTCAGCAGCCGTTCCGACGGCACCGTTCCGGCATGGATCGACAGCGCCCCCAGCTTCTGCGCTCCCAGCACGCACGGCCCGCCGACGAACAGCGAGAAATTCAGCGAGTGGCAATAGCGGTCGGTCGGACGCAGCCCCGAGGACCAGAATTGCCGCGCCTCGTAATCCATCCAGGCGTCGAAATCGCTGGCGGTGAAGGGCGACAGGGTCGGCACCCCGGTCGAGCCGGACGAGGCCGAGACATAAACGACCTCGCTTTCCGGCACGGCGGCGATATCGCCCAGCAGCGGCACCGCCTCTTGCCGTTCGCGCAGGATTTGCTTGTTGATGAAGGGGAAGCGGCGCAGATCGTCCAGGCTTTTCAGGCTGTCCGGCCCCACTCCAGCCGCGGCGAAGCTGGCGCGGTAATAGGGCGAACCAGCCTGAGCGTGCGCCAGATGGGTCCGCAGCAGCGACAGCTTCAACGCGTCCCATTCGGCACGGGATTGCGTTTCCAGCGCGGGGGCCCAAAATCGGCGTTCGGCGGCGATATCAATGGTCATCGCGACGGTTCCTTCTTCCCGATTGGTCTTTAAGTCCGTTCGCGCTTATTCAGGCGGTGCGCGGCGTAATCGCCCACGCTCTGGACCACTTGGACCAGCACGATCAGCACGGCGACAACCGCGACCATCACCTCGCCCTGGAAGCGCTGATAGCCATAGCGGATGCCGAGATCACCCAGCCCGCCGCCGCCGACCGCCCCCGCCATCGCCGAATAGCCGATCAGGCTGACCACGGTGATGGTCAGACCGGCGGCGATGCCGGGCAGCGCCTCGGGCACCAGCACCTTGACGACGATCTGAAGGGGCGAGGCTCCCATCGCCTGGGCGGCTTCGACCAGACCGGAATCGACCTCGCGCAACGAGGCTTCGACCAGACGGGCGATGAACGGCGCGGCGGCGACCACCAGCGGCACCGTCGCCGCCGCCGTCCCGATCGAGGTTCCGACCAGCGCCCGCGTCAGCGGAATGATCGCGACCATCAGGATGATGAACGGGGTCGAGCGGGCGGCATTGACCACCGCGCCGACGATCCGGTTGAAGGTCGGTCGGGCCAGGATGTTGCCGGGCTGGGTGACCAGCAGCAAAATCCCGAGCGGCACACCGATCAGCGCGGCGAGGACGGCGGAAACGCCGACCATCGCCACGGTTTCCCACAAAGCTTCAAGCAACAGCTCGATCAGGCGCTGCGACACGGCCGAGAATCTCCACTTTGAGCGATTTGACGCGCAGGAAATCAAGCGCCGCCTGCAATCCGGCTTCGCTGCCACCGGCCTCGACCGTCAGCGTCCCATAGGGGGCGTTCTGGATGTAGTCGATGTGGCCGTGCAGGATGTTGAACGAGACGCCGAAGCGGCGGACCATCTCGGACACGATCGGCTCGTTGGCGGACGGGCCGGTAAAGGTGATCCGCATCACCAGACCCGGCGAGGTCTGCGGCGAATGGCGCAGCCGCGAACTGACCCGTTCCGGCAGTTCGAGATTGAGCACCTCGCGCACCAGCGAGCGGGTGATGGGATGGCTGGGCTGGGTAAAGACGTCGAACACCGCGCCTTGCTCGACCACCCGGCCCTGATCGAGCACCGCCACCCGGTCGGCGATTTCCCGCACCACCTGCATTTCGTGGGTGATGAGAACGATGGTCAGATTGAGGGTGTGGTTGATCTCGGCCAGCAGGGCCAGGATTGATTTGGTCGTCTCGGGGTCCAGCGCCGAGGTCGCCTCGTCGCACAGCAGCACCGAGGGACGCGAGGCCAGGGCGCGGGCGATGCCGACGCGCTGTTTCTGCCCGCCCGACAATTGCGCCGGGTAGGCATCGCGCTTGTCGGTCAGTCCGACCAGTTCCAGCATTTCATCGACCCGGCGCAGGCGCAGGCCGCGCGGCATATCGACCAGTTCGAGCGGCAGGGAGACATTGCCCTGCACCGTGCGCGACGACAGCAGGTTGAAGTGCTGGAACACCATCCCGATGTCGTGGCGCGCCGCCCGCAGGGCCGCGCCGGACAGGCCGGACAACTCGCGCCCAGCGACGGTGATCCGTCCCCGGGTCGGGCGTTCCAACAGATTGATGCAACGGACCAGGGTGCTTTTACCCGCCCCGGACCGGCCGATGATCCCGAACACTTCGCCCTTCTCAATCGTGAGCGAAATGCCGCGAAGCACCGGGTTCGGACCGGACGGGCCACCGAATTCCTTTTCCAGGTCGTCGATGACGATCACCCCGAGCCTCCAAAATCTGCCGAATAGACAGATTTCAGGCTAGAGGCGGGCGACCCGGCCTGTCAATCCTATTTATCTACTAAGGTTGTCGCTTTATAGATTTTAAGCCGGGGAGGTTACAGCCGACCCTTCAATTCCGACCGGCTGTAATTGCTGAAATGGCCTTCGCGGGCGGCCTGCTGCCGCACCCGGCCCAGCGCCGCCTCGGTCTTGCCGCCGACCGACGGGGCGGACACCAGCCGTTCCAACTCGGAGGCCTGGCAGGACGGACAGGTCGGAGCATCCGAGCCCATCACCAGGGCCTCGAATTCCTCACTGCACTTGGTGCATCGAAACGAAAAAATAGGCATGATTCCTCACAATCAATTGGATGAAACTGTGTGAGGAAACAATAGCGCCAAGCGGCGGCGGGGGAAAAGCGGCGATCGATGCCGCCGCTCCCCACGCTTGGGATTAGGCCGCAGCCGCCGTCAGCGGGCAAAGCCGCCTCGCGAGGTCGCGGCCCGCCTGGGCCAGCAGCGGCCAGACGTCGGCGGCGGTCAGCCCATCGCGGGCCATCAGCAGATGGACGATGGGATCGGCCATCAGTTCGGCCAAGGCCGGTTCGCCGCTGCGCCACAGGTCCTGAGTGCGTCGCGTCGAAACCGCCGCCGGGGCGGCATGATAACGGGCAGAGGAAGGAAGGGTCGTAATCGTCATTGCCGTTTCCTTCACGTCAAAAACCGGACGCCCACCACGACAGGCAGCGTTCCGGATACGAGCAACCCTAGCGACGGAGCGCGGTGAAGTCAATAATTATCTATAGAATGAGTGGGTTTTGTCACATGCTTGTGGAGAATTCGGCTTGACGCCTAAAATCCAGTAATCTATAGGCTTGCTGAATATCACATGGCGCCGATGGGGAGAGCACGGATGACAAGCGATTGGAGCAGAGACGCGATGCGGCTGGTTCTGGCCACGGCGCTGGTGGTTGGAGCGGCGATGGCCCTTGCTGCGGCGATCCCCGGCGCGGGCGCGGCGGAAAGCCGAACCCTCCTCAACGTCTCCTACGACCCCACCCGTGAATTATACCAAGATCTCAATGCCGCCTTCGTCAAATCGTGGAAGGCCAAGACGGGCGAGGATCTCCGCATCAACCAGTCGCATGGCGGTTCGGGCAAGCAGGCCCGCGCGGTGATCGACGGGCTCGAAGCCGACGTCGTCACCCTGGCGCTGGCCTACGATATCGACGCGATTGCCCAGCGCGGTCAGATCGACCCCAAATGGCAGTCCCGGCTGGCGGCCAACAGCGCGCCTTATACGTCGACCATCGTGTTCCTGGTCCGCAAGGGCAACCCCAAGGCCATCAAGGATTGGGACGATCTGGTCCGCCCCGGCGTGTCGGTGATCACCCCCAACCCCAAGACCTCGGGCGGGGCGCGCTGGAACTATCTGGCGGCGTGGGGCTATGAACTGAACCGCTCCAACAATGACGCGGCCAAGGCCGAGGCCTTCACCACCGCTTTGTTCCACAACGTCCCGGTGCTCGATACCGGCGCGCGCGGTTCGACCACCACCTTTACCCAGCGCGGCATCGGCGACGTCCTGATCGCCTGGGAGAACGAGGCGATCCTGGCCCTGAAGGAAGTCCCCGGCCAGTTCGAGATTGTCGCTCCCCCGCTGTCGATCCTGGCCGAACCGCCGGTCGCGGTGGTCGATAAGGTGGTTGACCGCCACGGCACCCGCGCCCTGGCCGAATCCTATCTCTCCTTCCTCTATACCCCCGAGGCGCAGGAGATCATTGCCCGCAACCATTACCGCCCGCGCGATCCCGATATCGCCAAGAAGCACGCGGCCGAGTTCCCGCCGGTCCGTCTGTTCACCATCGACGACGTGTTCGGCGGCTGGGGCAAGGCGCAGACGGCTCACTTCGCCGATGGCGGGATTTTCGACAGGATCATCGTCAATGCCAAAAAATAATCCCGCCAAACCTTGGCGGGTGATCCCGGGGTTCGGCCTGACGCTGGGCCTGACCCTGGGGTGGCTCTCGGTTCTGGTCCTCATTCCGCTGACCAGCCTGTTCGTGATGGCCTCGGGCCTCAGTCTCGACCAATGGCTGGCGATTTTGGCCGACACCCGGGTTCAGGCGGCGTTCCGTCTCAGCTTCGGCGGCGCCTTGGTGGCGGCGCTGATTAATGCCGCCGCCGGTTTGCTGGTCGCCTGGGTGCTGGTCCGCTACGACTTCCCCGGACGCCGTCTGATTGACGCGATGGTCGATCTGCCCTTCGCCCTGCCCACCGCAGTGGCCGGTATCGCGCTCGCCGCGCTCTATGCCCCCCAGGGCTGGATCGGCCAACTGATCGAGCCCCTGGGAATCAAGGTCGCCTTTACCCCCCTTGGCGCGATCGTCGCGATGGTGTTCGTCGGGCTGCCCTTCGTCGTTCGTACCGTCCAGCCGGTGCTGGAAGACATTGATTCCGAGGTCGAGGAAGCGGCGGCGTCACTGGGCGCCGGGCGCTGGCAGACCTTTACCCGCGTCATCCTGCCGACCCTGGCCCCGGCGCTGCTGACCGGGTTCGCCCTGGCCTTCGCCCGTGCCGTCGGCGAATACGGTTCGGTGATCTTTATCGCCGGGAATTTCCCCGGCCTGTCCGAGATCGTGCCGCTGCTGATCGTGGTCCGGCTCGAACAATACGATTATGTCGGGGCCACCGCGATCGCCGCGATCATGCTGGTGGCGTCGTTCGTGCTGCTGCTGGCGATCAACGGCCTGCAACGCTGGAACCGTGACCGCCTGTCCCGTGGAGCCGCCTGATGCGCCGTGACGAGTCCTCCCTGATCCGCTGGCTGCTGATTGCGCTGGCGCTCGGCTTTCTCGGCCTGTTCCTGGTGCTGCCGCTGGCCGCCGTGCTGGCTCAGGCCCTGGGCAAGGGCACCGGCGCCTATTTCGCCGCCCTGACCCAGCCCGACGCCTGGGCCGCGATCCGCCTCACCCTGCTGGTCGCCGCGATCGCGGTGCCGGTCAATATCGGCTTTGGGCTGGTGGCATCGTGGGCGATCGCCAAGTTCGACTTTCGCGGCAAGAGCCTGCTGATCAGCCTGATCGACCTGCCCTTCTCGGTTTCGCCGGTGATTTCCGGTCTGGTCTTCGTCCTGCTGTTCGGGCTTCAGGGCTGGTTCGGCGAGACCTTGCGCGACCACAACATCCGGGTGCTGTTCGCGGTGCCGGGGATCGTGCTGGCGACGATGTTCGTCACCTTCCCCTTCGTCGCCCGCGAACTGATCCCGTTGATGGAGGAACAAGGCCGCGAAGAGGAAGAAGCCGCGATCGTGCTGGGGGCTGGCGGGTTCAAGACCTTTCTGACCGTGACCCTGCCCAACGTCAAATGGGGCCTGCTCCACGGCGTGCTGCTGTGCAACGCCCGCGCCATGGGTGAATTCGGCGCGGTGTCGGTGGTGTCGGGCCATATTCGCGGCCTGACCAACACGATGCCGCTCCATGTCGAGATTCTCTACAACGAATACGATTTCGTCGGCGCGTTCGCCGTTGCGTCGCTGCTTGCCCTGCTCGCCTTGCTGACCCTGGTCGCCAAATCGGCGCTGGAATGGCGGTTGCGGGACGAAATCTCCGCCCTTCGCCAGTCATAGAGGCCGAAATGATCGAAGTTCAGAACATTACCAAGCATTTCGGCGCGTTCCGGGCGCTTGACGACGTCTCGCTGGTGGTCCCGAAAGGAAAGCTGGTGGCACTGCTGGGGCCGTCCGGCTCGGGCAAGACGACGCTGCTCAGGATCCTCGCCGGGCTGGAAGCCCCCGATCACGGTCGTGTGATCCTGGACGGGATCGAGGCGACCGAACAGAAGGCGCGCGATCGCGGCATCGGCTTTGTGTTCCAGCATTACGCCCTGTTCCGCCACATGAGTGTTGCCGACAACATCGCCTTTGGCCTGACCGTGCGTAAAGGCAAGGACCGGCCGCCGCGCGCCGAGATCGACCGCCGCGTTGGCGCCTTGCTTGATCTGGTGCAATTGAGCGGTCTGGCCGGACGCTACCCCACCCAATTGTCGGGCGGGCAGCGTCAGCGCGTCGCCCTGGCCCGCGCTTTGGCGGTCGAACCCCGCCTGTTATTGCTGGACGAGCCGTTCGGGGCGCTTGACGCCCAGGTCCGCAAGGAATTGCGCCGCTGGCTCCGTCGCCTCCATGACGAACTCGGCCTGACCGGAGTGTTCGTTACCCACGATCAGGAAGAGGCGCTGGAAGTCGCCGACGAAGTGGTGGTGATGAACAAGGGCCGGATCGAACAGGTCGGCAGCCCCGCCGCGATCTATGACCAGCCCGCCACTCCGTTCGTCTATCGCTTCCTCGGCAATGTCAATTCGCTGCCTTGCGCCATCCATGACGGACGGGCCGAAATCGCCGGTCTCAGCCTCGCGATCGAGGCGCCCAATTCCGGAGGCGAAGGCGACGGGATCGCCTTTGTCCGTCCCCACGATGTCGAAGTGCGCCCCCCCAGTGATGGCCTGCCCCGCGCCGTCGTCGAGCAATTGGCGATCCTGGGCCCGGTGGTTCGCGCCGACCTGCTGTTGCCCGGCAACATCTCGATCGAGGTCGAACTGACCCGCGAGCAGCAAAATCATCTGTCGCTGGCGAAAGGCTCGCCGGTCGGTCTCTCGTTGCGCCGAGCCCGCGTTTTCGCCGGGGCCTGACCGCCCCGCCCGCCCATATGCGGTAGATTTTCCGAGACAGACTACCCAGATATGGCTGGGTTGGTCTGTCTCACCCCTTAGCCCCCTCGATCCGCCATCCCCGTCATCGCGCCCTTAAAATACATTTATTTTTTGTCCTATCGTCCTATTTTACACAATCCGTGTTGACACTCCACGGGTGGAGACGGTATTGCCTGGGGTCAGTTGCAGGACCCGACAGCGATTCGGGTCGACGAGAAAGGGCCTAGGGATGAGCGACGCGAACCACGCACATATCGAATCCGGCGAACCGCTGGCACGCGCCTCGGATGCGAGCGAGTACCGGGACGGTCTGCGCCGCTATCGCGGTGGTGGCTGGGAAGAAGAGCGCTGGTCCTCGTTTCGCCTCAGCCACGGCGTCTATGGCCAGCGTCAGACCGGGGTTCAGATGCTGCGGATCAAGATTCCCGGCGGCGTGGTGGCATTGCCCTGGCTGAAGGTTCTGGCCGGTCTGACCCGCGATTTCGGCCAGGGTCCGGCCCACATCACCACCCGCCAGGACATCCAGATTTATCATGTGCCGCTGGAACGGACCGCCGACGCGCTGGACCGCCTCAATGCGGGCGGCATGACCTCGCGCGAGGCGGGCGGCAACACCGTCCGCAACGTCAATGCCTGTGCCCTGGCCGGAACCTGCCCGCGCGAACGGGTCGATGCGGGCGAGGTCGCCAACCGCCTGTCGCGGCTGTGGCTGCGCCATCCGCTGGTCCAGGCGATGCCGCGCAAGCTGAAGCTGACGGTATCGGGCTGCGCCACCGATTGCGGCGGGGCGACGATCAACGATCTGGGCTTGATCGCGGTGGAAAAGAACGGTCGTCCCGGCTTTCGCGCCCTGGTCGGCGGCGGGCTGGGCGCGGTGCCCGGCATCGCGATCGAACTGTCTGATTTCGTCGTCGAGGAAGACGTACCCGCGCTGTTCGAGGCGGTGATCCGTCTCCACATCCGTCATTCTACCCGGACCGAGCGGGCGCGGGCGCGGCTGCGCTTTACCATCAAGCGGCTGGGGGCCGAGGCATTCCTGGCCCAGTTCCGCACCGAATTCGACCGTCTGCGCGGGCTTGGCCAGCGGCCGTGGCAGCCGCTTGACTGGCGTCGTCCCACCGAGACCGAGACCGGCCCACTGGCGCCGAACGGTCTGGTTACCGCGCCGAACGGAACCATCGCCGCAATCATCCCGGTCCCGCTCGGGCAATTGAGCGCCGATCAACTGGACGGGCTGGCCGCGATTGCCGAAAGCGTCGGTGCCACCCAGGCCCGGCTGACCCGCGAACAGAATATCGTTCTGCTTGGACTGACCCAGGACGCCCTGGCCGGGCTGGCCGAAGCGCTGGCGGCGATCGGGCTGGACAGCCCGGACATCGGCGCGGCCAAGGCGTCGGTGGTGACCTGCCCCGGCATCTCCACCTGCCGGATCGGCATCAACAACGCGCGGGCCTTTGGCCGCAAGCTGGTCGAGGATATCGATGCCGAGCCCGCCGAAGACCGCGCCCCGGTGCTGATCCGCGTCTCGGGCTGCCATAATTCGTGCACCCTGCATCACGCCGCCGAGATCGGCCTGCACGGCCTGACCAAGACCGTCAACGGCCGCCCCGCGCCGCATTACCGGCTGCATCTGGGCGGCGATGTCCGCAACGGTGCCTTTGCCGTCGAAGGCCCGATCGTGCCCTCCAAGTTGGCCGACCGCGCCGTCACCCTGCTGCGCCGGGCGTTGAAAAACGACCGCACCCCCGGCGAAAGTGTCCGCGACTGGGCCGTCCGGCTGGGGCCGGAGGGGATTGCCGCCCTGCTCGAACCGCTGGCCGCCGAAGCCCCCACCGACGAGTGGTTCGTCGATTGGGGCGAGACCCGGGCCTTTACCGGCCCGTCGCGGGCCACCGGCGAGTGCGCCGCGCCCCAGGCTCCGACCGCTCACCTGGGCGATCTCGCCCTTGACGCGCTGGCCAATTTCGACCGCTTCCTGGCGGTCGGCCGCTGGCCCGAGGCGTTGAAGGCGGGCGAGGAAGCCTCGGTTCTGGCGATCCGCCGCCTGCTGGCCGGGCACGGTGTCTCCGTTGCCGAAGATGACGAGGCCGAAGCGGTGTTCGCCCGCTTCCGCGCCAGCCCCGCCGCCACCGGCCGCGCGCTCGAAGCCTTCGATGCCGTGCTGGCCGAACGGACTTCGGCCCTGGTCACCGGCAGCGCTCAATCCTATCGCGAAGCGTTGTCCTGGCTGATTCAGTCGATCCTGAACCCGACCGGGCGGGCGGCATGAGCCGGATCGACAGCGAAACGGCGGCGCGACTGGCGCAACGCTGGTCCGCGTTGGAGGGATTAGAGTTGCTGGACGCGGCGATTCGCGGCCCCGAGGCGGTCGCCATCGCGGCGCTGACCTCGTTCGGCACCGAATCCGCCGTTCTGCTCGATCTGGTCGCCCGGATCGATCCCGGTCTGCCGGTGATCGTGCTGGATACCGGCGAGTTGTTCGACGAGACCACCGACTATATCCGCACCCTGACGGCCCATCTCGGCCTGACCCGGGTGACGGTGAGCGGACCGACCGAGGCCGAGCGGCGCGAGGCCGAAACCTTATGGGAGACCGACGCCGACCGCTGCTGCGGCCTGCGCAAGGTCGCTCCGCTGATCCGTGCCGCCGCGCCCTTCGATGCCCTGATCGACGGCCGTCGCCGCGCCCACGGCTTCGAACGGGCAGGGATGCCCACGGTCGAAGTCAGTGGCGGCGTGCTGAAACTCAGCCCTCTGGCCGGATGGAGCGATGCCGATATCGAAGCCGCGTTCGCCGAACGCGGTCTGCCCCGCCATCCACTGGAACAGCACGGCTATCGCTCGATCGGCTGCTGGCCCTGCACCCGCCCGGTCAAGCCCGGTGAACCGGCCCGCGCCGGTCGTTGGGCCGGAGCGGCCAAAACCGAATGCGGCATTCACACCCGCTCGCTCGCGCCCGACGCGGCGGCGTCCCCCCTTGAACCCGGAAACCCGAACGGATTGTCATGAACGATCTCGACGCCCTGGAAAGTCAGTCGATCTATATCCTGCGTGAGGCGTTCAACCGCCTGGACAAGATCGCCCTGTTATGGTCGATCGGCAAGGATTCCAACGTATTGCTGTGGCTGGTGCGCAAGGCCTTCCTCGGCCACGTTCCCTTCCCGGTGATCCATGTCGATACCCATCACAAGATCCCCGAAATGATCGAGTTCCGCGACCGGGTCGCCCGCGAATGGAACCTGCCGATGCTGATCGGCCAGAACGATGCCGCGCTGGCGGCGGGGATGGGGCCGCATCGGGGCCGGGTCGAGTGCTGCACCGCGCTGAAGACCGAAGGGTTGAAGCAGGTGATCGCCGACAACAAGCTGACCGGCGTCATCGCCGGGATTCGCCGCGACGAGGAAGGCACCCGCGCCAAGGAACGGGTGTTCAGCCCCCGCTCGGAAACGGCGGAATGGGACGTCAAGGACCAGCCGCCGGAATTCTGGGGCCAGTTCAAGACCGACTTCCCCGCCGGGACCCACATCCGCATTCATCCGCTGCTGGCCTGGACCGAGCTGGATGTCTGGCGCTACATCCGCCGCGAATCGATCCCGGTGGTCAGCCTGTATTTCTCGAAGAACGGCAAGCGCTACCGCTCGCTGGGCTGCGCCCCCTGCACCAGCCCGATCGAGTCCACCGCCTCCACGGTTGACGAGATCATCGAGGAACTGGAGACAACGCGGATTTCCGAGCGGTCGGGACGCGCCCAGGATCGCGAGTCCGAGGACGCGTTCGAGCGTCTGCGGACCGGCGGCTACATGTAGTTCAGGAAGCTCAGTGCAATGACCTCCACCACCTCTCCGATGAACATCGTCGTCGTCGGTCACGTCGATCACGGCAAATCCACGCTGGTCGGCCGCCTGCTCCACGAAACCGGCGCCCTGCCTGACGGCAAGGTCGAGACCCTGCGCGAAGTGTGCGACCGGCGCGGGATGCCGTTCGAATGGGCCTTTGTGATGGACGCGCTTCAGGCCGAGCGCGACCAGGGCATCACCATCGACACCGCCCGCATCCGCTTTCGCACTCCGGCCCGGCCCTATGTCATCATCGACGCGCCCGGCCACAAGGAATTCCTGAAGAACATGATCACCGGCGCGGCCTCGGCCGAGGCCGCGCTGCTGGTGATCGACGCCGCCGAAGGGGTGCGCGAGCAATCGCGCCGCCATGGCTATCTGCTCCATTTGCTGGGGCTGCGTCAGGTCGCCGTCGCGGTCAACAAGATGGATCTGGTCGGGTTCGATCAATCCCGCTTCGACGAGGTCAAGGCCGAGATCGTCGCCTATCTCGGCTCGATCGGCCTTGCCCCCACCCATGTCATTCCGGTCGCGGCGCGCAGCGGAGCCAACATCGCGACCCACGCCACCGAGACCCCGTGGTACACCGGCCCGACCGTGCTGGGCGCGCTCGACGGCTTTGCCCCGGCGCTGCCGGATACCGCCCTGCCGCTGCGCTTTCCGATCCAGGACGTTTATAAGTTCGACCATCGCCGCCTGATCGCCGGACGGATCGAATCCGGTCGGCTGAGTGTCGGCGATACCCTGGTGTTCGCTCCCTCGGGCAAGACAGCGCGGGTCGCCAGCCTGGAACATTGGGGCGCGGGCGAGGTGTCGGACCGGGCTGATGCCGGGCGCTCGGTCGCGATCACGCTCGACGAGCAGATTTTCGTCGAACGCGGCCAGATCGCCAGCCACGCCGACACCCCGCCGATCCTGTCGCACACGATCGCGGCGCGGCTGTTCTGGCTGGGCAACAATCCGCTGAAGGTGGGCGCGCGGTATCGGCTGAAGCTGGCCACCGCCGAGCACACCGTCGAAGTGTCGGCAATCCGCCGGGTGATCGACGTCGTTGATCTTGGCCATCATGACGGGATCGAAGTCGGCCGCAACGCGGTGGCCGAAATCGAGCTGCGCACCCGCTCCCCCATCGCCCACGATTCGTTCGTCGAGAACCCTCGCCTCGGCCGCTTTGTCCTGGTCGAGGGTTATGACATCGTCGGCGGCGGCGTCATCGCCCACGCTGAAAGCGAGCGGAACGGCGCGGCGCTGAGCAGCGGTGTCCAGCCGGTCGATCTGCACGCCCGCAGCCTGGCCAACGGCCATCGCGGCGGGGTGGTGTGGCTGACCGGCCTGTCTGGCGCGGGCAAATCGACGATTGCCGCCGAGGTCGAACGCCGCCTGTTCCTGCGCGGCTGGCAGGTGACGATCCTGGACGGCGATGCGCTGCGGCTTGGCCTCAATTCCGACCTCGGCTTCTCGCCCGAGGACCGGGCCGAGAACGTCCGCCGTTCGGGCGAAGTGGCACATCTGCTGGCCGAATCCGGCCTGATCGTGCTAGCCGCCTTCATCTCGCCCTATCGCGCAGACCGCGACCGGGTGCGGTCGATCAACCCGGAAGCGTTCCACGAAATCCACGTCGCCACCAGCCTCGACGAATGCGAACGGCGCGACCCCAAGGGCCTGTACGGCAAGGCCCGTGCCGGAACGATTCCGAACTTCACCGGGCTGACCGCGCCCTATGAACCGCCGGAGACTCCGGACCTCGCCCTGATCACCGAGGGCCGTTCGATCGAAGACAGCGTGACCGAATTGCTGCATTACATCGACGATAAATTCTCGCTCTCGGCACAGGAACAGGCAGAGAGATGGGGCCTGTAGACATCAACCGTTAAGAACACGCAGCGACTCGACCGGGCGGTTCCCTCGTTATATGCTGTTTCGGTACGATAACGAACCGCCGCCCCTGTGCGGAATCTGGGTCACTGACGAGGAGACAGGCTTTATGAGAAGGCTACGTATCGTTTGCGCCATCGGTACGGCCGCCCTGGCTGCGGCCTGCGCCACACCGTGGGAAGTGGCTGATGTCCAGACGGCAATCGAAGCTCCGCCCGCCTCGACCGGCCCGGCATTCACGCGGGCGTTGTTCGACGAATATCGCGGCCTTGCCAAGTTCGAAGCTCTGGAAGAATACGACTGGATCAACGCCGCCGTGTTCGCCCGCAAGGGGCTGCGCGCCGCGACCGGCGAAGTCGTCGCCCCGGAAGAGATCGCCGCGTGGGATATCCCCGCCGACCGCATCGGTGAACTGACCACCGCCCGCGCCAAGCTGGTTGCGGCGCTGGCGGGCGGGACCACCGACCGCGTCCCCGAACTGTCCGCCCGGGCTCAGGCCTCGTTCGATTGCTGGGTTGAAGAGGAATCCGAAGGTGACAGCCTGTCGGAATGCCGCTCCGACTTCGTCAAGACCGTCGCCCAGTTGGAGCCGCCGCCCCCGGCCGCCGCGCCGCAGCCCGTTGCCGCCGAGCCGAAGGTCATCCGCAGCTTCGTGGTCTATTTCGATCTCAACAAATCGACGCTGAGCAAGAAGGCCCACGCGACCCTGGCCGACGTCGCCGCGGCGCGGACCGAGCTTTCCCCCGCCGCGATCCACGTCATCGGCCACACCGATACCTCGGGCAACGCGGCGCTGAATGATCGTCTGTCGGCCAAGCGGGCAAGCACGGTCGCCGAGGCCCTGGCTCACCTGGGCGTCACCGCCGATCAGAAGGCGTTGGGCAAGACTCAGCCCGCGGTCGCCACCGGCGACGGCGTGACCGAACTGCGCAACCGCCGCGTCGAAATCCTGCTCGTGAAGTAGGATCGACGGACGTCGTTAAATCAGGCCTCCCCCGCCGCATCGGTCGGGGGAGGTTTTTTATGCGGTCTTGGAGCGGGGCGGCACTATGACGGCATCCGCTTCCGTTCCGTCACCAGATCGGCTAACGTGACCCATTGCGGTTCCGGAGAGGTGATGTGAAGGCTGTTCTGGTCGCCCTGGCCCTGTTCCTGGCCCAGCTTTTCAGCGCAAGCGGGGTGATGGCGGACCGGATGCCTTCCGGGCCGATGTCTCACTGTGCCGCCCATCTCGCCCAGCACCATCCGGATTCGCCCCAGCCGGACCATCACACCGGCAAAACAGCCTGCGCCACCGCCATCTGCCACTGCGCGGCCCCGACCGTCCTGTTCGCGCCGGTCCTGAAGGACCATACCCGACTCGTCCTGGTCGCCCAGGCGGTGACGAGCGCGACCCACGCCCCGGCCCGGCTGGATTGGCCGCCGCCGCTCCGCCCCCCGCTGTCCTGACACGCTCTCTCTCGTAGCCTTATCACTTATTACCCACGCATCGCCTGCCGTCCCTGCTCGACGGCGGGTATCGAGGAGACGTGTTCAATGAACATGACCCATTACATGGAATTGCTGGCGACCAACCAGCCCTGGAACCTGTTGCTTTTCATGGCCGTGCCGGTCGTTTTGGCGGAAACCGTCGCGATCACCGAACTGTATCTGCTGGCCACCCGCGCCTATGACGGGATCATCCGCAAGATCAACCGCATCGCCGGAATCGCGGTCGGCATTTACTTCATCGGCGTGTTCGTCCACCTCGTCCAGAACGCGGTCGTGCCGCTGACCGCCACCGGCGGCTGGCGGGGATGGATCGACGTGCTGGCGGTCGGGGCCTATCTGCTGGGTGTGGTCCCGCTGGGCGGCATTGCCCTGCTCGACCTCGGGCTGATCGCGCGCGGCCGCGACGCCCACGCTCGGATGATGATCCATGCCGGGTTGGTCGGGCTGTTCCTGGCCGTCGCCCATGTCGCAATGATCTTCGGGATGCTCGACCCCACCCTGGGCACGGATTCCGCCGCGATGACAGACATGCCCCATTCCGGGCACATGATGTCTCATTAAGACCAAGCGGCATTGAGAGCTTGGTCTTAGGCCCAAGGGGCCGCGCGCCTCATGGCGCGGAGCCAAGCGGCCCGGATGGGCCGCGCCCGGCGAATGAGGGCCGGCCCGGATCGGAACCGATCCGGGCCGGATATTAACGACGAAGGCCCCGGGATTTCCCCCGGGGCCTTTTTAAAGATCGTCGCCCGGCCAGGACACCAGCCGGAGCGAAGCGACGGATCAGACCGTCTATTCGCTCTTGTAGTTCGGCGCTTCCTTGGTGATCGACACGTCGTGGACGTGGCTTTCCCGCAGGCCCGAAGCGGTGATGCGGCGGAAGGTGCAGCGGGTCTGCATCTCGGCAATCGTGGCATTGCCGGTATAGCCCATCCCGGCGCGCAGGCCGCCGATCAACTGATGGATCACGGTGCTGACCGGCCCCTTATAGGCGACGCGGCCTTCAACGCCTTCGGGAACCAGCTTCAGCTTGTCGCCGACCTCGGCCTGGAAATAGCGATCGGCCGAGCCGCGCGCCATCGCCCCGATCGAGCCCATGCCGCGATAGGATTTGTACGAGCGGCCCTGATACAGGAACACGTCGCCGGGGCTTTCCTCGGTTCCGGCGAACAGCGACCCCAGCATCACGCAATCGGCACCGGCGGCAATCGCCTTGGCGATATCGCCCGAATATTTGATGCCGCCATCGGCGATCACCTTGACGCCGTGACGGTGGGCGACCTCGGCCACTTCCATCACCGCCGACAATTGCGGCACGCCGACACCGGCAACCACCCGGGTGGTGCAGATGGTGCCCGGACCGATGCCGACCTTCAGCGCGTCGGCGCCCGCCGCGATCAGGGCGCTCGCGGCTTCGGGGGTGGCGATATTGCCGCCGATCACCTGGGCGGTCGGCATCGCCTGCTTGATCTCGCGGACCGTTTCGATCACGCCGCGCGAATGGCCGTGGGCGGTATCGACCACGATCACGTCGGCTCCGGCCTCGAACAGGGCCAGGGCACGGGCAAAGCCGTCGGGACCGACGCCGGTGGCGGCGGCGACGCGCAGGCGGCCCTTTTCATCCTTGGCGGCGTTGGGGTGAGCTTCGGCCTTCTCGATGTCCTTGACCGTCACCAGACCGATACACCGGTAATCGGCATCGACCACCAGCAGCTTTTCGATCCGGTGCTGGTGCAACAGCCGCTTCGCTTCGTCCTTGACCATCCCTTCGCGAACGGTGACCAGACGCTCCTTGGTCATCAGCTCGTGCACCGGCTGCGACGGGTCGGAGGCAAAGCGGACATCGCGGTTGGTCAGAATGCCGGCGAGGCGCCCGCTGTCGCGTTCGACCACCGGAATACCGGAAATTTTGTGATCGGACATCAGCCGCAGCGCATCGGCCAGCGGCTGGTCGGGATGGATGGTCAGCGGATCGACCACCATGCCGGACTCGAACTTCTTGACCTTGCGGACTTCGGCGGCCTGTGCCTCGATCGACATGTTCTTGTGAAGAACGCCGATGCCGCCATTCTGCGCCAACGCGATGGCGAGCCGACATTCGGTGACGGTATCCATCGCCGCCGACAGCAGCGGGATGCCGAGTTCGATCGAAGCGGTCAGCGATGTCCGGGTATCGGCCTGAGCCGGCAAAACTGCGGACTCTGCCGGGACAAGCAGAACGTCGTCGAACGTCAGCGCTTCCTTGATGACCATACCACCTCCGGGAGGAATTAGATAAAGCCGGTGGACGGCCCCGCATCTGTGGACCGCCCCCGGTGCCGATATCGGCTATGGAAACCCGTGTGGCGAGCTATCATACACAATCCGAGGCTGCTCTCAAGGATTCCACGTATCCCGATGCGCTGAACAGGGATGCGACCTTCGTCGGGGTTGTGCCATTGTGCCCCTTACCGTATAGATTTCCTTAGCTTGAGGGGTAACTGGTCCGGAAAATATCCGGCCCCAGGAGACGCGAATGAGATTATTCAACGCCGTCCTCAATTGCCCGCATTGCGGAGAAACCGCCGCGCACCGGGTCATGGCCTATGGGGACGGCACCGCCGTCTCCTGGTGCAGTGTCTGCCATAACCCTAACGAGCTTCTGGTCGCCCAATTGCGTCAGCGCAACCCCGACAAGACCGATCAGGCGGCGGAATGAGCCGCGCCGCCCCGATCGTCGTCGGTCTGGCCCTGCTGTGCCTAACGGGGTGCGTCTCGGCTTCGGTGCCGTGGCGCCACCCCACCCTGCCGCGCGAGCAATGGGGCCAGGATTATTCGTCCTGCCGCCGTCAGGCCGAGCGCGACACCGGCTGGCGCGAAGACGATAATGCCAGCGCCAGCCCGTTTCGCGAGTATGACCGCCAGCGCGCCAAGCGGCAGGCCGACGGATCGCTGGCCTTGTGCATGACCGATCTCGGCTATGTCCCGGCGTCGCGCGGAGACCAACCCGAACGGCGCTAATCCCTCGGGCCGGGTGGGATTGAGCGATGGGCCGGGCTTTTGCGGATTCGGCTGGTCTGTCGCGACAGACCAAGCCACAATAGATTAATGCTGGACGGGGACGGGTCTGATCGTGACCATGTCCTCGCAATTGCCGCTTGTCCAAGCCCTCGGCCCCGCCTTGTGACGGAGTTTCCATGAGAATCAAACGGATAATCATCGTGCTGGTCGTCAGCGGCGTGGTGTTCGGTGGCGTATTGGGCTTCGTCCAGTTCCGGCAGAACATGATCAAATCCTTTTTCGCCAATGCGCCGAAGCCGGTTTTGACAGTAACCGCAACGCCAGCGGTCCTCCGGGACTGGCGCGCGGTGGTGCCCGCCGTCGGTACACTTCAGGCGGTCAACGGCGTCGATATCAGCAGCTCGGTCTCGGGGCTGGTGCGGACGATCGGGTTCCAGTCGGGGCAGGATGTCCGCCGGGGTCAGCAATTGCTGACCCTCGACAGCGATGTTGAACTGGGCGATCTGCGCAGCGCCGAGGCGGAAATGGCGCTGGCCCGGGTCACCTATAACCGCAACGTGGCGCTGCTGCGCTCGGATACCGTCAGTCAGGCGGCGTTGGACAAGGTCGAGGCCGAACTGAAGGTCAAGGCCGCCCGTGTCGCCGGTTTGCGCGCCACCATCGCCAAGAAATCGATCCTGGCCCCGTTCGACGGAACCTTAGGGGTCCGCAAGGTCGATCTGGGGCAATATCTCGAACCCGGCACCACCATCGTCAATCTCCAGGACCTGTCCCGGATGCTGTGCGATTTCACGGTGTCGCAAAAAGAGCTGGGGGTGGTGTCGGTCGGTCAGACGGTGCGAATGACCACTGATTCCTGGCCGGGCGAGGTGTTCGAAGGCACCGTCGCCGCCTTGGAACCGCTGATCGATGCGAAGACCGGCATGATCGGGGTCCAGGCCAGCTTCCCCAACGCCCAACGTCGCCTGCGTCCCGGCATGTTCGCCAAGATCGAGATCGCGCGGGCCGAAATCGACCGGGCGGTGACGGTGCCGAACTCGGCGGTGTCATACAATCTGCACGGCGATGCGGTGTTCGTGGTGAAGGAAACCGCCGGGGCCGACGGCAAGACCGTCCGCTCGGTCGAGCGCAGGGTCGTGCTGCTGGGCGACCGGCGCGACGGTCTGGTGATGGTGCGCCAGGGCGTCGAGGCGAACGAATTGGTGGTGACCTCGGGTCAGGTCAAGCTGGAGAACGGCAGCCTGGTCGATATCGCCGCGACCGATCCGTTGAAGCCCGCCGCCACGCCCTGATCCCCGCCCATAATCCCCGACAATCAGGTGCGCGGAACGTCATGCGCTGCACCTGAGGCCAGGAGAAGACCACCATGTTCGACATCTTCATCAAAAGACCCGTTCTGGCGATGGTGGTCAGCCTGCTGATCCTGTTTATCGGCCTGCGGGCCCTGACCAGCCTGCCGGTACGGCAATATCCGGCGATGACCAACACCGTCATCACCATCACCACCACCTTTCCCGGGGCCGATGCCGAACTGATCCAGGGCTTCGTCACCCAGCCGATTCAGAAGGCGGTAGCCACCGCCGAAGGCATTGATTACCTGACCTCGCGCTCGCTGCCGGGCACGAGCATGATTAAAGCCTATATCCGCCTCAACGAAGACCCCGAGGCGGCAATGACCGAGGTGATGAGCAAGGCCAACGAGGTCCGTACCTTGTTGCCGCGCGGCATCAACGATCCGGTCATCAAGAAGGAAACCGGGCAATCCTTCGCCTCGGCCTATCTTGATTTTTCCTCCGACCGCCTCAGCCAGCAGCAGATCACCGATTACGTGATGCGGGTCGTCCAGCCCAAGCTGTCGGCGGTGCCGGGCGTCGCCAATCCCGAATTGTATGGCGGCCAGAAATTCTCGATCCGGGTCTGGATCGACCCGGAAAAGCTGGCGCAGTATGACCTTGGCACCGATGAATTGCGCACCGCGCTGACCACCAACAATTACACCTCGGCGGCGGGCTCGACCAAAGGCTCGTTCGATGTCGTCAGCACCCAGGCCTCGACCGATCTGCGTTCGGTCGAGGAATTCCGCCAGATGGTCATCAAACATGACGGGACGCGGCTGGTCCGGCTGGGCGATGTCGCCAAGGTCGAACTGGGGCCGGAAAGCGAGGATATGAGCGTGTTCGCCAATGGCAAACGCGCCGTGTTCCTCGGCATCTTCACCACGCCCGAAGCCAACCCGCTGACGGTGATCCGCCAGATTCGCACCCAAACCCTGCCCGAGCTGATCGAACAGCTCCCCACCGGCCTGACCGCCCGGATCTCCTACGATTCGACCCTGTTCATCGAGGCGGCGATCCGCGAGGTTGCCACCACCATCGTCGAAGCGGCGCTGATCGTGATGGTGGTGATCTTCTTCTTCATGGGCAGCCTGCGCTCGGTGGCGATCCCGGTGGTGACGGTCCCGCTGTCGCTGGTCGGTGTCGCAATCTTTCTTCTGGCGCTGGGATTTTCGATCAACCTGTTGACCTTGCTGGCGATGGTGCTGGCGATCGGTCTGGTCGTCGATGACGCGATCGTCGTGGTCGAGAACGTCCACCGCCATATCGAAGAAGGGAAAAGTCCGGTCGAAGCCGCCCTGGTCGGCACCCGCGAAATTGCCGGGCCGGTGATCTCGATGACGATCACCCTGGCCGCGGTCTACGCCCCGATCGCCTTCATGGGCGGTCTGACCGGCACCTTGTTCAAGGAATTCGCCCTGACCCTGGCCGGAGCGGTGGTGGTGTCGGGCGTGATCGCGCTGACGCTGTCGCCGATGATGTGTTCGCGCATTCTGCGCCACGACAGCAACAAAGGCGGGCTGCCCGCTTTGATCGACCGCACCTTCGACAAGGTCCGCGACCGCTATGAACGCTGGCTGTCGGCGTCACTCGACGACCGGCCGACCACCTTGATCTTTGCCCTGATCGTGCAGGTCTGCCTGCCGTTCCTGTTCCTGGCGGTCCCGGCCGAACTGGCCCCCGAAGAGGATCAGGGGGTGGTGTTCACCTCCTATCATGGCCCGGCCTCGGCCAATATCGATTTCATGGATGTGTTCTCCTCCGAGATCAACCAGAAGGTCGGGGCGTTTCCTGAAACAGAGAATACCTTTCTTATCAACGGGATGGATGGGGCCAGCTCGGGCTTTGGCGGTGTCGTCCTGACCGGATGGAACGAGCGGACCCGCGCCGCCAACGTCCTGACCGCCGCCTATCAGAAGACTCTCAACACGGTGTCGGGGGTCAAGGCCTCGGTGTTCCCGCCGCCGCCTCTGCCCGGCGTCGATGGTCTGCCGGTCGAGTTTGTGATCTCCTCGACCACCGACTATCCCCAGTTGAACGAGCTCCAGGAAGAGATGGTCCGCCGTGCCCAGGCCGCCGGACTGTTCGCCTTCATCGATTCCGACCTGAAATACGAAAGCCCGCAGACCAAGGTGGTGATCGACCGCGATAAGGCCGCCGCCTATGGCATCTCGATGCAGCAGATCGGCGACGCCCTGGCGACGATGACCGGCGGCAATTACATCAATCTGGTCAATCTTCAGGGCCGGTCCTATCAGGTGATTCCGCAGGTGCCGCGCGAATTCCGCCTTGATCCCTCCCAGATGGGCCGCTTCCATATCCGCGGCACCGGCGACACCGTGATTCCGCTGTCCTCGCTGGTGACTCAGCGCCAGGAGGTCCAGCCGGTCTCGCTCAACCAGTTCAACCAGTTGAACTCGATCACCATCACCGCCTTCCCGATGCCGGGCGCGACCTTGGGCGATTCGCTCGCTTTGCTGCGCAACATCGCGGCCGAGGTGCTGCCCAAGGATGCCGCGATCGATTACGGCGGCCAGTCGCGTCAGTTCATCCAGGAAGGTAACGCCCTGGTGATGACCTTCGTCTTCGCCCTGATCATCATCTTCCTGGTGCTGGCGGCGCAGTTCGAAAGCTTCCGCGATCCGCTGGTGATCATGGTGTCGGTGCCGATGTCGATCTGTGGCGCGCTGATCCCGCTGGCGCTGGGCGTCGCCAGCATGAACATCTATACCCAGATCGGTCTGGTGACCCTGATCGGCCTGATCACCAAGCACGGCATCCTGATCTGCGAAGTCGCCCGCGAGCAGCAGATACACCACGGGCTTGACCGCAAGGCGGCGGTGAAGATCGCCGCCGGGATGAGATTGCGCCCGATCCTGATGACCACCGCCGCGATGGTCACCGGCCTGCTGCCGCTGCTGTTCGCCAGCGGGGCCGGGGCGGCGTCGCGCTTCTCGATCGCGCTGGTGATCGTCGCTGGGATGAGCATCGGCACCCTGTTCACCCTGTTCGTGCTGCCGGTGATCTATACCCTGATCGCGACCCAGCGCCATGTCGCGCCCGAAGCGGTGGCGTCGTCCGAGCACACGGCATGAGTCCCGAGGAGATAGAGGCCCGCGTTCTCTACCGCGATGCGTCGGTTCTGGTGATCGACAAGCCCGCCGGTCTGGCGGTTCATGCCGGACGGGCGGGCGACGATCATCTTGGGCTTTATCTCGACGCCCTGCGCTTTGGCCTGCCGCGCTCGCCCGAACTGGCGCACCGGCTTGACCGCGATACCTCGGGCTGTCTGGTGCTGGGCCGCCATCGCCGCGCCCTGGCCCGGTTGGGTGAGATTTTCGCCCAAGGCGACGCCGACAAGGTTTATTGGGCCGTCGTCGTCGGCCGCCCCCGCCAGGACGAGGGACTGATCGAACTGCCGCTGAAAAAGCGCGAGGCGAAATTCGGCTGGCGGATGGAGGTCGATGAGCGCGGCGGCCTGCCCTCGGCGACCCGCTGGCGGCTGCTGGGCTGTGACGGGCGGCTGTCCTGGCTGGAATGTCGGCCGCTGACCGGCCGCACCCACCAGATTCGCGCCCATTGCGCCGCGATCGGCCATCCGCTGGTCGGCGACGTGATCTACGGGCGCGGCACCGGCACCCTGGCCGGGGACCGGCTGGCGCTCCATGCCCGCGCCGTCACCCTGCCATTCCAGCCGAAGCGACCGCCTGTGTCGGTCACCGCCCCGGTGCCGGACCATCTCCGCGCCCTGCTGAGCGGATGCGGCTGGGCAGACGAGAGCGTTGCTATACCGGCGGGTCAATAACTTGACCCGCCTCATTGTCCCTCGCCGGGCGCGCCCATCCGGGCGCTTGGCCGCCGCCGCAATGGCGGCCTGATACCGGCGAACAGGGCATTTCAACGGTTCGCCGGTATTATACCAACCCTGCTTTGACCACCCGCACCATTTCCAGGGTGATCAGCCCCCGCTCGCCCACCAGCGCGGTCAGCCGGTCGAGAAAGCCCTCGATTCGGTCGGGACGATCGACGATCTCGACCACCAGCGGCAGATCGTCCGACAGCCGCAGAATCTTGGCGCTGTGCAGCCGCGACGACCGCCCGAACCCCAATGCCCCGCGCAGCACCGTCGCCCCGGCCAGACCGGCGCCACGCGCCGCCAGCACCACCGCCTCATGCAGCGGATGACCGTCCTCGCGGTCGGATTCCCCCATATAGACACGCAGCAACGCCGCCTCTTCGACATGGCTCATCGCGGCCTCCTATCGATTGATCAGTTGGGCCCCGACATGGCCCAGCACCACCGCCCCCAGGCACAGCGCCAGCGATAGCCCGACATTGGCCAGCGCGGGCAGCCACTCGCCTTCCTGCACCAGCGTCAGGGTCTGGAGGCTGAAAGACGAGAAGGTGGTAAAGCCGCCGCAGACCCCCGCCATGAAAAAGATACGCCCTTCGGCGGGGACGAACCACCGCCCGTCCGGGCCGGTCAAGGTGGCGAACAGGCCGATCGCGAACGATCCCACGATGTTGATGACCAGCGTTCCCCACGGAAAGGTGCCGCCGGTCGCATCGGCGATCAGCCCCGACAGCCAGTATCGCAGGGTTCCGCCAATGGCGCTGCCAAGGGCGACGAAGGCATAGGCAAGCATTCGGTCACGGCTCCTGGTGGTGATGCCCCACAAAGGGCTTGTCCTCCCACATCCCCGCCCGGGTCAACCGCAAATCGTACCAGGAACGGACTTGACGATGGCAGAGCGGTCGGACCACCCTGGCCGCCGCTGTTTCCCCCCGGAGGTCCGCCCGTGAGTCCGTCCTGTCCCTATATTCTGCAAGATGCCGAGCTTGACCGCTTCTACGCCGAGGACGTGCCGTTCGGTGACCTGACCAGCCGGACACTGGGGCTGGGGCACCAGCCGGGACGGATTCTGTTCCAGGCGCGCGGCGCGATGGTCGCCTGCTGCACCGAAGAGGCGGCCCGGCTGATCGAGCGGGCGGGTGGACGGGTCGATCGTTGCGTCCCCAGCGGCAGCCCGCGCAATTCCGGCGACGAATTGTTGAGCGCCACCGGCCCCGCCGCCGGTCTGCTTGCCGCCTGGAAGGTTGCGCAAACCCTGGTCGAGACCGCTTCGGGGATCGCCACCGCCGCCGCCACCATCGTCGCGATGGCCCGCGCCGTCGCCCCCGGCATCGGTGTCGCCTGCACCCGCAAGACCCTGCCGGGAAGCCGCGCCGTCGCGGTCAAGGCGATCCTGGCCGGGGGGGCCTCGCCGCACCGGCTGGGCCTGTCGGACAGCGTGCTGCTGTTTCCCGAACACCGCGCCTTTTTCCCCGACCAGCCGCTTGATACGATGATTGCCGAGTTGAAGGCCGCCTGCCCCGAACGCAAGATCGTCGTCGAGGTCACCGACGCCAAAAGCGCGGTCGCCGCCGCCGAAGCCCGCGCCGACGTGGTGCAGCTCGAAAAATTCTCACCCGACGCCGTCGCCTGGGTCATCAACGCGATCGGCAAACGCGCCTGCGTCATCGCCGCCGCGGGCGGGGTGAATGCCAGCAACGCCGCCGCCTATGCCGCCGCCGGAGCCGACGTGCTGGTCACCTCGTCGCCCTATTGGGCCCCGCCCGCCGATGTCGCGGTGACGATCACGCCTGAATAATAAGCTGCGCGGGATTGGATGGGTTTCGGGGCTTTGCCCCCGCCCCCATCGGGAGGCACAGCCTCCCGACCCTCCAGTTTTGCAAGCTAAAAGGGCGCTCGCCTCTGAACGGGTCCGGGCGGTCGCCCGGTCGCGCAGCGAAATTTCCGCAGCGAATTAAAACGTGATGCGGATCACGCTTTAACCCATCACGGGCAAACCCCCTCGGTGCGGGGGCAGACCTGGGGCGCGGGGGGATCTTGTGGCTCCAGGCCGACCCAATTGCCCAGCACCGCCTCGTCAAACCCGGCCAGCCGCCGCCCGTCGCATTCGATCAGCGGGCGGCGGATCAGCAGGGGGTCGAGGCACATCTGGGCTAGCGCCTCGTCGGCGGCGATCGTCTCGGGCACCAGGGCACCCGATTTGACTCGCGGCGCAGCACGGTTGAACCAATCGGCCACCGGCCGGTCGCCAAAGAAGCTGCGCAGCGTCGCGGGCGTCCAGGCCTGAACCCGGATATCGAGGGCAACGACATCATGACCCGACTGGATCAGGATCTGCTTCTGCCGGGTGTTGTTGATGCATCCCGGCTTCTCATAGAACACGATCACGGCCATTCCCTGCGTCTCCTTCTTCATTTTGTGTTTTCAAGACGTTCGACAGAGCCAACAGCCCGGTGACCTGAGCCCGGATTTCCTCGGCAACAGTTTTGTCGAGCTTGCCGAGCCAGGCGGCGGGGATATCCCGCACCCCATAGGTCGCCCCGGCCAACATCCCGGCAATCGCCCCGGTGGTGTCGGCATCGCCGCCCTGGTTGACCACTTCGGTCAGACAGGACCGGAACGAATCGGTCAGGAAGTAGAAATGCAGCACGGTCTGCATCGTATCGACGATGTAGGCGGTCGATTGCCCGTGGAAGACTTCGAAGCGAAAAGTCTTGTGCGTCTCGACCAACTGACGGGCGACGTCGCGCGCCTCGCGCATTCCCCGCCCTTCGACCAGCGCCTGAGTCATCCGCGCAAGGGCCAGGGTGGCATCGTCGGACAGCGGGTGGTTGTGGGTGATGTGCGCCTGAGCGATCGACCAGCGGTCAAGCAGATCGGGCCGCCCCAGCGTCGCCAGCGCCAGCGGCAGGTTGCGCATCGCCGCGCCGTTGCCGGCATCGCCGTCGCAATAGGCTCCCTCGACGCTGCCATTGGTGATGTAGCGGCGGATGCCGCGCCGACAGGTATTGCCGACATCGACCGGACCGCTTTTCAGCCAGGCGGCGAACTCGTCGCAAATGTCGGGCAGGTCGAATCCCTGGCGGCGGATCAACGACCGCCCCAGGCAAAGCGACATCTCGGTATCGTCGGTGACCTGTCCGGGAGCCAGATGCAGCCAGCCGCCGCCGATCATCTTGCGGTGGAGACGATATTTCGCCTCGATCTCGCCCCGCGTCATGAATTCGACGGTCGCCCCCAGCGCATCGCCGACGGCAAAGCCCAGATAGGCCCCCAGGGCACGTTCGATCAGGGAAGGTTCGGTCATCAGGGCCTCTCGGTCATCATCGGAATCAAGTGGTGGCTCACCGGCCGCGCCGCCAAGCCGTCACAGGTAATCGGCGCGAACCCGGTAATCGCCGCCGATCACCAGGAACTCGCCCTCGCCCTTCAGCGGGTGGAGCGACAGCAGGGTGTTGAAGAACAACACCTTCACCACCGGCACCCGCACGGTCAGGATGGTGTCGCCGAAACAATCGGCCACCCCCCGGTCGCTGGAAAAAGACGCCAGATTGTTGAGACGCATCACCACGGTCTTGCGGTCGATCCGCTCGACGATCTGATGCTCTTCAAACGAATTGACCCCCCGAAAGAGAGTGATATGGCGCTCGCCGGGGGAATAATGAACGGCGAGCGCCCATTGACAGAATTCGTAGAGAATATCGAGCTGACAATATATTGAATTATTATGAAATCTGCTGGACATCTTTTCTTCGACATAGGATATCCAGCCCGGCGTCGAAAAGCGCGTAATCATCTCTTTATGATAGGTCGGGAACAGACCGAACCTGCTTTCGACCCAGCCTTTCAACACCGCGCCTTCGGGGCCATTCGAATCGTAGCCCCAGCCTTTCAACAGGCGCAGGAAGCTCGAACGATAGCGGCGCGGCCCGCCCTCACCCTTCGTTGTCCCGGTCTCATGCTGCTCGGGATCGATCCCGAACATCGCCTGCATATATTTTAAAAAGGCATCGCCCGCGTCGGCCAAACCCTCGGACCGGGCCAGCATTTCGAACAGGCGGCGATTCATCTCAAGCACGCCGGACAGATGAATTTCGCGCGGGTCCTCGTTAAAGGCATCACTGCCCAACAGGTTGGTGGAAAGTCCCACCAGATTGGTGCTGTGTCCAAGTCGGCGATGTGTCGGCTGGTCCATGGCGGGCGAAGGGCTCTCTATCAAAAGGGGCCGATCCGACAATGCAAGAAGCATACCCACACCGATCCCGCCCAGACACCCCTGTCGGACCGCCGCTGTTCGGCTTCGAACACTCGTTCGTCGGGTTGTCGCGTTCCGAACAGCCGCCTGTTTTTTAGGCATCTGCCTCGCGACACTCGATAAGTAATTGATTTAAAATGATACATAGATGCGACGCGCCGCAATCACCCCTGTCCACACCCCGCCGAAACGATTGGCACAGCCCATGCATGAGTAGGGTCGTGGCGGAGGCGAGACCCTCAGCCGACGGTTTCGGAAGGCAGACAGAAAGGAACTCCAACATGCCTCGTCAGATCGCATTTTACGGCAAGGGCGGTATCGGCAAGTCCACCACCTCGCAGAATACCCTCGCGGCGCTGGTCGAAATGGATCAGAAGATTCTGATCGTCGGCTGCGATCCCAAGGCCGATTCGACCCGATTGATCCTCAACACCAAGTTGCAGGACACCGTGCTGCACCTCGCCGCCGAGGCGGGTTCGGTCGAGGATCTCGAACTCGAAGACGTGATGAAGATCGGCTACAAGGGCATCAAGTGCACCGAGGCCGGTGGGCCGGAGCCGGGCGTCGGCTGCGCCGGTCGCGGCGTCATCACCGCGATCAACTTCCTCGAAGAAAACGGCGCTTACGACGACGTCGATTACGTCTCTTATGACGTGCTGGGCGACGTTGTGTGTGGCGGCTTCGCGATGCCGATCCGCGAAAACAAGGCCCAGGAAATCTACATCGTCATGTCCGGCGAGATGATGGCGCTGTTCGCCGCCAACAACATCGCCAAGGGCATCCTGAAGTACGCCGGTTCGGGCGGCGTCCGCCTCGGCGGCCTGATCTGCAACGAGCGTCAGACCGACCGCGAGCTCGACCTCGCCGAGACCCTGGCCAAGCGGATCAACACCCAGATGATCCACTTCGTGCCGCGCAACAACATCGTCCAGCACGCCGAACTGCGTCGCCAGACCGTGATCCAGTACGCCCCGGACTCGTCGCAGGCCGCCGAATACCGCCAGCTCGCGACCAAGATCCACGCCAACGCCGGCAAGGGCACCATCCCGACCCCGATCACGATGGAAGAGCTCGAAGACCTGCTGCTCGAATTCGGCATCATGAAGTCCGACGACCAGGCCCTGGCCGAGCTGGAGGCCAAGGAAAAGTCGGTCGGGTAAAGCCGGACCGTTCCGCCCGTCCCACCGGTTGCGATCCGGCCGGTGGGACAGGCGGAGGATAAAGAACACGCGGAAAGGAGAAGGGGCATGAGCCTCGACAACATCAACGACACCGCCGCCAACGAGGCCCTGATCAAGGAAGTCCTCGATCAGTATCCCGAAAAGGCTGCGAAGAAGCGTGCGCGCCACCTCGGCACCGTCAAGTCCGACGCCGAAGGCAACCCGACCTGTGGCGTCAAATCCAACATCAAATCCGTCCCCGGCGTGATGACCGTCCGTGGCTGCGCCTATGCGGGTGCCAAGGGCGTGGTGTGGGGTCCGGTCAAGGACATGGTCCACATCTCGCACGGCCCGATCGGCTGCGGTCAGTATTCCTGGTCTCAGCGCCGCAACTACTTCACCGGCACCGTCGGCATCGACAGCTTCGTCACCATGCAGGTGACCTCGGACTTCCAGGAACGCGACATCGTTTTCGGTGGCGACAAGAACCTGGACAAGATGATCGACGAGCTTGAGGTCCTGTTCCCGCTCAACAACGGCATCTCGATCCTGTCCGAATGCCCGATCGGTCTGATCGGCGACGACATCGAGGCCGTGTCGAAGAAGAAGGGCAAGGAACTCGGCAAGAAGGTCATTCCGGTCCGCTGCGAAGGCTTCCGCGGCGTGTCCCAGTCGCTTGGCCACCACATCGCCAATGACGCGATCCGGGATTGGGTGTTCGACAAGGGTATCCCCGAGTGGGAAGGCACCCCCTACGACGTCAACCTGATCGCCGACTACAACATCGGCGGCGACGCCTGGCCGTCGCGCAAGTTGCTGGAAGAGATCGGTCTGCGCGTGATCGGCTCGTGGTCCGGCGACGCGACCCTGGCCGAAATCGAGCGCGCCCCCCGCGCCAAGCTGAACCTCATCCACTGCTACCGGTCGATGAACTACATCTGCCGCCACATGGAAGAGAAGTACGAAATTCCGTGGGTGGAATATAACTTCTTCGGCCCGACCCAGATCGCCGCCAGCTTGCGCAAGATCGCTGCTCAGTTCGACGAGACCATCCAGGCTAATGCCGAGAAGGTGATCGCCAAGTACCAGCCGCTGGTCGATGGCGTGCTCGCCCGCTTCAAGCCCCGGCTCGAAGGCAAGACCGTCATGCTGTATGTCGGCGGCCTGCGCCCTCGTCACACCGCGACCGCCTATGACGATCTCGGCATGGTCATCGTCGGCACCGGCTACGAATTCGCCCACAACGACGATTATCAGCGCACCGGCCATTACCTGAAGGAAGGCACGCTGATTTACGACGACGTCTCCGAATTCGAGTTGGAGAAGTTCATCGAAAAGCTGCGTCCCGACTTGGTCGGCTCCGGCATCAAGGAGAAGTACTCGACCCAGAAGATGGGCGTGCCCTTCCGCCAGATGCATTCGTGGGATTATTCCGGCCCCTATCACGGCTATGACGGCTTCGCCATCTTTGCCCGTGACATGGACATGGCCGTCAATGCCCCGATCTGGAGCAAGCTGAAGGCCCCGTGGAAGGCCGCGTAAAGCGCCTCCCCAGGTTCCGACCTACGATCGTTCGCACGTAAATTCCCTCCCCGCGTGTCGCCCAATATCCGGGGGCGCGGGGAGGCGGGAAGGAGTTTGTTTGTCATGCCCCAGAGCGCCGACAACATCAAAGACCACATCTCCCTGTTCTCGGAGCCCGAGTACACGAAGCTGCTGGCGGAAAAGAAGGCCCAGTTCGAGTGCCGTCCGACCGACGACGCCGTTGCGGCCCAGCTCGAATATTCCAAGTCGTGGGAATATCGCGAAAAGAACTTCGCCCGTGAGCACGCCGTCATCAACCCGCACAAGGCTTGCCAGCCGCTGGGCGCGGTGTTCGCCGCCGCCGGGTTCGAAGAGACCCTGCCCTACGTCCACGGCTCGCAGGGCTGCGCCGCCTACTTCCGGTCGCACCTCGCCCGTCACTTCAAGGAATCCTCGGCCTGCGTGTCCGACTCGATGACGGAAGACGCGGCGGTGTTCGGCGGCCTCAACAACATCGTCGAGGGCCTTCAGAACGCTCTGAAGCTCTACAAGCCCAAGATGATTGCGGTTTCGACCACCTGCATGGCCGAAGTCATCGGCGACGATCTGTCCGCCTTCATCGGCACCGCCAAGGAAAAGGAATCGGTTCCGGCCGACTTCCCGGTTCCCTTCGCCCACACCCCCTCGTTCGTCGGCAGCCACGTCGTCGGCTACGACAACATGATCAAGGGCGTTCTCAACTACTTCTGGGATCGGGCCCAGGGTGAAGTGACCCGGGGCGAATCGAACGGCAAGATCAACATCATCCCCGGCTTCGACGGGTACGCCACCGCCAACAACCGGGAACTGAAGCGGTATCTCGACACGATGGGCGTCGATTACACCGTGATCAGCGACGTCTCCGACGTGTTCGACACGCCGACCGACGGCGTCTACCGGATGTATGATGGCGGCACCAAGCTTGACGACGTCCGCGACGCGATCAACGCCAAGGCCACCATCGCCCTGCAGGAATATTGCTCGGCGAAGACGGTCGAATACATCGAGTCGAAGGGTCAGCCGACCGCGTCCTTCAACTATCCGCTGGGCATCAGCGCGACCGACGCCCTGCTGATGAAGATTTCGGAACTGTCGGGCAAGCCGATCCCCGAGAGCATCGAAAAGGAACGCGGCCGTCTGGTCGATGCCATCGCCGACAGCCAGGCTTGGTTGCACGGCAAGAAAGTCGCCCTGTTCGGCGATCCCGACTTCGTCTACGCGATGGCCGTGTTCCTGATGGAACTGGGCTGCGAACCCACCCACTGCCTGTGCACCAACGCCGGCAAGGAATGGGAAGCGAAGATGAAGGAGCTTCTCGCCTCCAACCCCTTCGGCGCTGACGCCAAGGTGTGGGTCGGCAAGGATCTGTGGCACCTCCGCTCGCTGCTGTTCACCGAGCCGACCGACCTCATCATCGGCAGCTCGTATGGCAAGTATCTGGAAAAGGACACCGGAATTCCGCTGGTCCGTCTGACCTTCCCGATCTTCGACCGTCACCACCACCACCGCTTCCCGATCTTCGGCTATCAGGGCGCGTTGCGGGTGCTGGTCGAAATCCTCGACCGGATCTTCGAAGTGACCGACGCCTCGAGCGACATCTCCTACGACCTTACGCGCTAATTCCTCTCTTCTCTCGCGCGTAAGGACGGGAAGCCCCGGAGCCAACAGCTCCGGGGCTTTCGCTTTGTGTCAGAGGTGAAATCGGGTCAGGCGGCAGAGATGCGCGGGTTAAGCCCGCGCACGACGAGAAAGCGAGGCCGTTATCGGTTGCGGAAGGCCGGGCTGCGCTTCTCGATGAAGGCGGCCATTCCTTCCTTCTGATCCTCGGTGGCGAAGGTGGCGTGGAACAGGCGGCGTTCGAAGCGGATGCCCTGCGACAACGGCGTTTCGAAGGCGGCGTTGACCGCTTCCTTGGCCAGCAGCACCACCGGACGGCTCAGGGACGCGATCTTGTCGGCGACCTTCACCGCCTCGTCGATCAGTTCGGCCAGGGGGACGACCCGGCTGACCAGACCGGCGCGCTCGGCCTCGACCGCGTCGATCATCCGGCCGGTCAGGACCATTTCCATCGCCTTGGCCTTGCCGACGGCACGAACCAGACGCTGGGTTCCGCCCGCACCGGGAATGGTGCCGATGGTGATCTCGGGCTGACCGAACTTGGCATTGTCGGCGGCCAGGATGAAATCGCACATCATCGCCACTTCACAGCCGCCACCCAGGGCGAACCCGGCGACCGCCGCCACCACCGGCTTGCGGCAGGTGGTGATCCGTTCCCAGCCATTGGTGATGAAATCGGCGAGATAGGCATCGATGAAGGTCTTCGACGCCATTTCCTTGATGTCGGCCCCGGCGGCGAACGCCTTTTCCGAGCCGGTCAGGACGATTGCCCCGATCTCGTCGTCAGCCTCGAAGGCGTCGAGCGCCTGACCCAATTCGCGGACCAGCGCGGAACACAGCGCGTTCAACGCCTTGGGCCGGTTCAGGGTGATCAGGCCGACATGACGGCGGGTTTCGACGGTGATGTTTTCGTAAGCCATGGATGAAGAATCCTTCCCTGCGGATGGGGTCATTCCGGCGCGACGGCGAAGTGAATGGTGACGCCGCCCCGATCGGCGGCGGGAGCCAAGCGCAACACTTCGGACTCGCGGCGATAGACCGTGTCGCTCTCGCGGGTCCAACCCAACTGAGGCAACGTGGCGGCGTAAAAGCGGAGAATGTCGGCGATGGGCGCCGTTCCCCGGGCATAGGCTTCGACGATGCGGCCGTTGGGGGAGTCGAACGACACCCCCGCGCCCTCGATTTCGGTCAATCCGGGCGCCAGCGGAAGGTCCTCGTAAGTCCCGAGGAATCCCCCAGCGCACGCCGGGCCGGAAGCGGTGGCGACGAAAACGGCAAGAACAAGCGCAAGGAACCGGATAGGTGCCATAGACATGGCTATACCATCACCTTTGCCGCCGTGCACAATAGAAAGTGGACCGTCCCCCCTGGACAATCCGTTCAATGCCGGGACAACTGGGCGGACCGGCGCAGTCGGGGCAAGGTTGCCCAGCGCGGCCATAGACTTTGAAGCCATGTTGGAAATAGCCCAGTTCGCCGTCGGGGCGGACGTGATCGCGCAGCGACGAGCCCCCGGCGGCGATCGCTTCGCGCAGCACCGCCTTGATCGCCGCGACCAGCGCGACCAACTCTGGCCCGCTGACCGCGCCTGCCGGGCGCAGCGGTGAAATCCCGGCGCGGAACAGGCTTTCGCAGACATAGATGTTGCCCAGCCCGGCCACCAGGCTCTGATCGAGCAGCGCCAGCTTGATCGCGGTCATCTTGCCCGCCAACGCCGCGCCCAGGATGTCGGCGTCGAAGGAATCCTCCAACGGCTCCGGCCCCAGCCCGGCCAGCAGCGGATGGGTCGCAAGCTCGGCCTCGGTGGTCAGATCGAGCAGACCGAACCGGCGCGGATCGGTCATCGTCACCATCGTCGCGTTGTCGGTGACGAAGGCGACATGGTCATGCGGGCCGGGGGGCGTGTTGACGAGGCCCGAGATCACCATCCGCCCCGACATGCCGAGATGGCCGAGCAGAACCAGCCCGCTGTCGAAATGAGCCAACAGATATTTCGCCCGCCGCCCCACCGCGACAAAGCGGCGGCCGGTCAGGCGTTCGGCAAAATCCGTGGGGAAGGGGCGACGCAGCCCGGCGCGGCGAACCGTGACAGACGTCAGGGTGCGGTCGAGCCAGACCCGCTCCAGACCACGGGCAACCGTTTCGACCTCGGGTAATTCCGGCATTGAAAACCGTCTCCAGAACCGGCGGCGGGACCGTTCCCGCCGCCGTCCCGAAGATTAATCCTGCTTGAACTCTTCGTGACAAGCCTTGCACACCTTGCCGGTGGCGGCGGCCTGAGCCTTCAGAGCATCGGGACCGGCCTTGGCGGCGGCGGCCAGCTTGGTCGATTCGGTGGCCAGGGCCTTCCAGCCCTCCAGGAACTCAGCCGACTTCGCCCCGAACGCCTCGGGCTTGGTCTCACCATTGGGCAGGGCCTCCGTGCCCTTGGCCCAGCCGATCGGAGCCAGCTTGGCCACCATCGCCATGTTCTCGGCGCGCTGGGCGGCATCGGCAGGCAGATCGGCCTTGCCCGCGGCGAAGCCCGCGATCGGAACCCACTGCGACTTCAACGTCTGCATCAGGCCCTGACGCAGCTTCAGCAGGTCTTCCGGCTTCGACTGCTGGGCCACGGCGGGGACAGAGGCCGCGACAATGGCACCGGCGACGGCGGCAACCGCCGCGTATTTTAGGCTGAAACGCATAATGATGATTCTCCCGTGATAAGTGGGGTATCCGCGCGACACTATGGGGAACGTAAACCGCCATGCCCAGTAACAAAGTGTTTCCGGTCCTGCCCGCTCCCCCTCCCAACGAGTAGGATTACGGTTTGCGTTCGCCGGTGCGGATGGTATCGTCGCCGCCGCTCGGGGCGGCACCGCGCGCGGGACAACGCGCGTCCCGACACATCCCAGAATTGCCCAATAACCGGGAGGACGTCGATGAAAAAAATCAATGTCGCCAATCCGATCGTCGAGCTCGACGGCGACGAGATGACGCGGATCATCTGGCAGTTCATCAAAGACAAGCTGATCCTGCCCTATCTCGATATCGACCTGAAATATTACGATCTCGGCGTTGAAAACCGCGACGCCACCGACGACAAGGTCACGGTCGAAGCCGCCCAGGCGATCAAGCAGTATGGCGTCGGCGTCAAATGCGCGACGATCACCCCCGACGAAGCCCGCGTCACCGAGTTCAATCTGAAGAAGATGTGGAAGTCGCCCAACGGCACCATCCGCAACATCCTCGATGGCACCGTGTTCCGCGAGCCGATCATCTGCAAGAACGTGCCGCGCCTCGTCCCCGGCTGGACCAAGCCGATCGTGATCGGCCGCCATGCCTATGGCGACCAGTACCGCGCCACCGATTTCAAGGTGCCCGGCCCCGGCAAGCTGACGATGAAGTTCGAAGGCGCCGACGGTCAGGTGATCGAGCACGAGGTGTTCGCCTTCCCCAGCGCCGGTATCGCGATGGGAATGTACAATCTCGACGAATCGATCCGTGGCTTCGCGCGCGCCTGCCTGAATTACGGCAAGGACAAGAAGTGGCCGGTCTATCTCTCGACCAAGAACACGATCCTCAAGGCCTATGACGGCCGCTTCAAGGATCTGTTCCAGGACGTCTATGAGACCGAGTTCAAGGCCGATTTCGACAAGCTCGGCATCACCTATGAACACCGCCTGATCGACGACATGGTCGCCTGCGCGCTCAAATGGTCGGGTGAATTCGTCTGGGCCTGCAAGAACTATGACGGCGACGTCCAGTCCGACACCGTTGCCCAGGGCTTCGGTTCGCTCGGCCTGATGACCTCGGTGCTGCTGTCGCCCGACGGCAAGACCGTCGAAGCCGAAGCCGCCCACGGCACCGTCACCCGCCATTACCGCGAGCACCAGAAGGGCAAGGCGACCTCGACCAACCCGATCGCCTCGATCTTCGCCTGGACCCGTGGCCTCGCCTACCGCGCCAAGTTCGACAATACCCCCGAGGTCGCCCGCTTCGCCGAGACCCTGGAACGGGTCTGCATCGATACCGTCGAAGCTGGATTCATGACCAAGGATCTCGCCATCCTGATCGGTCCCGATCAGCCCTGGCTCACCACCACCCAGTTCCTCGACAAGCTTGACGAGGGTCTGCGCGCCAAGATGGAAGCCAGCGCCTGACGCCTGCCCGGCCACGGCTCTGAACGCTGACGACGGCGCGGTTCCCTTTAAGGAGCCGCGCCGTTTTCATGTCTGGCGCACCACCTTACGATCTTTGCGGGCTGCCGCCCGTACCCGCCCGGGGCACAGCCCCGGACCCCGTTCGTTGCTTTCGCCCTCTCTGTTCGAACCCATCATTTACCGATACACTTCACCGGTATCACCGTCGTCAGACGCAGGCCGTTGATTTCACTCGGCGGATGGAAAGAGCGAACCATGAGCTTCATCGAAAGCAATCTGCTTCCCAACGAGGAAATCGTTTACAAAACCAATCTTCATTGGTTCATTTTCGTTCCAGCCGCCATCGTGTTTACGGTTGGGATTGCGTTAATAGTCGCCGGATATTTGCAGAATCTATCGAACCAAATATTGATCTGGTCTGGACTGGCCGCGCTCGCCTACGGAATAGTCTCATTTTTTATCCGATGGATCGATCTGAAGACATCCGAGTTTGGGGTTACCAACAAGCGGGTTCTGATCAAGATCGGCTTCATCCGCCGCCACTCCCTCGAAATCATTCTCAATAAAATCGAAGGGATCGGCGTCAATCAGGGCATTCTCGGACGCATTTTAGGCTTTGGGACCATTACCGTCTCGGGCACGGGAGGATCGAAGGAGCATTTCGCTCAGATTGACGATCCGCTCGAATTCCGGCGCCAAGTGCAAACCCGGATCGAATCCTAGAGTTTGTCAGAGCCTAACGGGATCGCTTTTGGGGGCCGTCACCCCCGGGCTTGACCCGGGGGTCGATGTGGAGAGCCCAAAAGTCATTGGAAACATTGGATTGGGCGGCGCCATCGGGATGGCCGGGTCACAAGCCCGGCCATGACGGATTGAGTGTATCCACTTAACCCAGACAAACTCTAGCCCCCGAGGTCCAGGAGGCCCCTGCCTCCTGGCGGGGATCGGGGCAGCGCCCCAAAGACTTGCCCCCCAACGAAAAAGGCGCGGCCCCTGGTGGGGACCGCGCCTTCGTCACGTCGGATCGCGCTTAAGGCTTACGCCTCGGGGCGGTCCTTGCGGCGCTCGGCCTTTTCGGCCTCGATCTGGGCGGAGATGTCTTCTCCGGTGGCCTGATCGACCTGCTTCATCGACAGCTTAACCTTGCCGCGATCGTCGAAGCCCAGCACCTTGACCTTGACGGAATCGCCCTGCTTGATCACGTCGGCGACCTTGGCAACGCGCTCGCGCGACAGTTCCGAGATGTGGACGAGACCGTCGCGGGAGCCGAGGAAGTTCACGAACGCGCCGAAATCGACGACCTTCACGACCTTACCGGTATAGATCACGCCGAGTTCGGGTTCGGCGACGATGCCCCGGATCCAATCGATCGCGCGCTGGGCGGCATCGGCATCGACCGAGGCGACCTTGATGGTGCCGTCGTCATCGATATCGATCTTGGCGCCGGTCTGTTCGCAGATTTCGCGAATGACCTTACCGCCGGTGCCGATCACTTCACGGATCTTTTCCTTGGGGATCGAGATCGTGGTGATGCGGGGCGCGTTGCCGGAGACCGAATCACGGGCCGAATCGAGGCCCTTGCTCATCTCGCCCAGAATGTGGATACGGCCGTCCTTGGCCTGATCCAGGGCGATCTTCATGATCTCGCGGGTGATCGAGGTGATCTTGATGTCCATCTGGAGGGCGGTGACGCCATCGGCGGTACCGGCCACCTTGAAGTCCATGTCGCCCAGGTGATCTTCGTCACCCAGGATGTCGGACAGAACGGCGAATTTGTCGCCTTCCTTGATCAGACCCATCGCGATACCGGCCACCGGACGGGGCAGCGGCACGCCGGAATCCATCAGCGCCAGCGAGGAACCGCAGACGGTCGCCATCGAGGACGAACCGTTCGACTCGGTGATCTCGGAGACGACGCGGATGGTGTAGGGGAAGGCTTCCTTGGCCGGCAGGGTCGGACGGACCGCGCGCCACGCCAACTTGCCGTGGCCGATTTCGCGGCGACCGGGCGAGCCCATACGACCGGCTTCGCCGACCGAGTAGGGAGGGAAGTTGTAGTGGAGCATGAAGTGCTCGCGGTACTCGCCCGAGAGCGCATCGATGATCTGCTCGTCCTGGCCGGTGCCCAGCGTGGCGACCACCAGGGCCTGGGTCTCGCCACGGGTGAACAGGGCGGAACCATGGGCGCGGGGCAGCACGCCGACTTCGACTTCGATCGGACGGACGGTCTTGGTGTCGCGGCCGTCGATACGGATGCCGGTGTTGAGGATGTTGCCACGGACGACTTCGGACTCGAGGTCCTTCAGGATGCCGGGGGCGACGGCCAGTTCGGCCGCTTCGGTCAGAGCCTCGAGAGCGGACTTCTTGACGGCGCCGACGGCGGCGTAGCGGTCCTGCTTCTTGACGATCTTATAGGCCTCGGCCAGCGCGGCGGGGATGCCGGCGGCTTCGAACTTCGAACGGACGATCGCGATCTCGGCGGGCGGGGGAGCGAGTTCCCACGGCTCCTTGGCGGCGGCTTCGGCCAGTTCGATGATCGCCTTGATCACCGGCTGGAATTCGGTATGACCGAAGGTGACCGCGCCCAGCATGATCTCTTCCGAAAGCTGCTGCGCCTCGGACTCGACCATCAGCACGCCTTCGGAGGTCCCGGCGACGACCAGATCAAGCGCGCTCTTGGGCAGCTCGTCGGCCTTCGGGTTCAGGATGTACTGACCGTCGATATAGCCGACGCGGGCGGCACCGACCGGGCCCATGAAGGGCAGACCCGACAGGGTCAGCGCGGCCGAGGTACCGACCAGCGACACGATATCGGGATCGTTTTCGAGGTCGTGCGACAGCACGGTGCAAACGACCTGGACTTCATTGCGGAAGCCATCGACGAACAGGGGACGGATCGGACGATCGATCAGGCGGGAGACCAGGGTCTCTTTCTCGCTCGGACGGCCTTCGCGCTTGAAGAAGCCACCCGGGATCTTGCCGGCGGCGAACGCCTTTTCCTGGTAATTCACGGTGAGCGGGAAGAAATCGATTCCCGGCTTCTGGGTCTTGACCCCGACCACGGTGCAGAGCACCGAGGTTTCGCCATACGTGGCCAGCACGGCGCCATCGGCCTGGCGAGCAACCTTGCCCGTCTCGAGGGTCAGCTTGCGCCCGCCCCAGATGAGCTCCTTGCGGTGTACGTTGAACAGCGACATTCTCGTCAGTTCCTTATCCCTAGAATTGCCGCCGGATTGCGGCAACCCCGACGTCGTGAAATAAAAACACGGCAACCCGCGTGAAGCCATCCCCACGCGGGTACCGTCTTGGCCGACGTCCGGCCGTCTTTCCGAGAAGCCCGCTTACTTGCGGAGGCCAAGGCGAGCAATAAGCCCCTCGTACCGCTTCTGGTCTTTTTTCTTCAAGTAATCGAGCATCCGACGACGCTGGCCGACCATGATCAGCAGTCCGCGACGCGAATGGAAATCCTTCTTGTGCTCCTTCAGATGCTCGGTGAGGTTCCGGATTCTCTCGGAGAGAATCGCGACCTGCACGTCGGCCGACCCGGTGTCGCCTTCGGTGGTCGCAAATTCCTTCACCAGCTCTTGGGTGCGTTCAGGGGTGATCGACATCGTCAGCTCCTTCGCTTCGATCTAAAGTCATTACGCGCACCGGGCGGATCATCCCGCTCTCGATGCGTACCAGTGCCACCAGCAATTCGCCGACCATCGCCCGGCACGGAATGCCTGACGCGATTTCGGCCTGCGGATGCGAGGAAGCCGCGCGTGCCAGAGGCACGGGGCCGCCACTCTGGAGGCGGCGGGCGTCTGCTTCGCTCAAGGCCAGGGCCGGGATGTCGTCCAGCGCGGTCGCGATCGGGAGCAGACAGCTCCGAAGGGTCGGACCTTGCCCGACGGTCTCCAGAGTTTCAAGGGAAATCGACTGGGCCTCGGTAAACGGGCCGCAGGCGGTGCGGCGCAAAGCGGCGATGTGGCCGACCGTGCCGAGCGCCAGCGCGATGTCGCGGGCCAGCGAGCGGATATAGGTGCCTTTGCCGCAATGCACCTCGAATTCGGCATGATCGGGATCGCTCGAACCGAGATAACTCAGCCGGTCGATCCGCACCAGACGCGATTTCAGTTCCACCGCTTCTCCGGCGCGGGCAAGATCGTAGGCGCGCTCGCCATTGACCTTGATCGCCGAGAAAGCGGGCGGAACCTGCTCGATCTCGCCGGTAAAGCGGGGCAGTACCGCCAGAATCGCCGCCTCGTCGGGGCGGACATCCGAGGTCGCGATCACCTCGCCCTCACGGTCTTCGGTCGAGGTCGCCTCGCCCCAGCGCACCGTGCAGCGATAGGTCTTCGCCCCATCCATCACGTACTGAACCGTCTTGGTCGCTTCGCCCAGCGCGATCGGCAGAACCCCCGACGCCAGCGGATCGAGCGTGCCGCCATGGCCGACCTTGTCCGCGTCGAGAAGACGGCGGACCTTGCCCACTACCTGGGCCGAGGACAGACCGAGCGGCTTGTCTATCGACAGCCAGCCGTCAATCGGACGGCCCTTGCGCTTGCGTGCCATTGATGTCGCTTTCGGAGGAAAGAATGCAGGGCGCGCGCGTACACGGCCCCGCTCTCCCCGCAAAGAGCCAAAGCCCCTTTGATCCCCATCGTAAGAACCGGGGTCCAGGGGCTTTCGCCCCTGGCGGGTGTGGGCGGAGCCCACAGCCTGACTTAGGCCCCCTCGCCGCCTTCGAGGTCGCGCAGGACTTCGGGACTGCGGAGGATATCGTCGATGCGGGACGCTTCGTCGAAGGTGGTATCGGGCTGGAACCACAGATCAGGCACGGTCCGCAACAAAGCGGACTTGCCGATTTCGTGGCGCAGGAACGCCTTGGCCCGCTTCAGTCCCGACAGAATCGGGGTGGTGTCGCCCCCGCCCAACGGCACCACGAAGACGGTGGCGTTGCGCAGATCGGGACTGACCCGGACTTCGGTGACGGTGATGCCCCGCCCGACCAGATCGGGATCGCGGAACTCACCGCGCTCGATCACGGCGGCGATGATGTGGCGAAGTTCCTCACCGACGCGCAGCTGACGCTGCGACGGCGGTTTGTTTCCCCTCGGCATGGACGCGCTCCTTCCGGCTGGATCGAAAGTGGCCGCGACGCCCCTTACAGGGTCGCCGCAACCTCCTCGATCTCGAAGCATTCGATGACGTCGCCGGCACGGATGTCTTCGTAATTGGTGAAGGACATACCGCATTCGTAGCCGTCGCGGACTTCCTTCACGTCTTCCTTGAAGCGCTTCAACTGGGCGAGATCGCCGGTGTGGATCACCACGTCGTCGCGGAGCAGACGGACCTTGCTGCCACGCTTGACGATACCTTCGGTGATCATGCAGCCCGCAACCTTGCCGACCTTGGTGATCGAGAACACTTCGCGGATCGACGCGTAACCGAGGAACCGTTCGCGCAACGTCGGCGCCAGCATCCCCGACAGCATCTTCTTCAGATCGTCGGTGACGTCGTAGATGATCGAGTAATAGCGGATATCGACGCCGTCACGGCGGGCCATGTCGCGGGCCTGCGGATTGGCACGGACATTAAAGCCGATGATCAGACCGCCCGAAGCCTTCGCCAGGGTGACGTCGGATTCGTTGATGCCGCCGACGGCCGAGTGCAGCACCCGCACCTTGACCGAATCGTTGCCGATCTTTTCGACGGTGGCAGCGATCGCTTCGACCGAACCCTGCACGTCGCCTTTGATGACGATCGGCAGTTCCTTGGCGTCGCCCGCCTTGATCGCCGAGAACATCTGTTCCAGCGTCCCGCGCTGGGCCAGACGAGCCCGGGCCTCGCGCTCGACGCGCTGGCGGTAATTGGCGACTTCACGGGCGCGAGCCTCGTCATCGACGATGACGAAATCGTCACCGGCGGCCGGGGTCCCCTGAAGACCGAGAACTTCGACCGGGCTGGACGGACCGGCTTCCTGGATCGAATTGCCACGATCGTCGACGAGGGCGCGGACGCGGCCCCATTCCGACCCGGCGACGAACACTTCGCCGACCCGCAGGGTGCCCTTCTGAACCAGGACGGTCGCGACCGAGCCACGGCCCTTTTCCATCTTGGCCTCGATCACCACGCCCTGGGCGGTACGGTCGGGATTGGCCTTGAGGTCGAGGATTTCGGCCTGGAGGAGGATCGCCTCTTCCAGCTTGTCGAGATTCATCCGCTTCTTGGCCGAGACCTCGATGGCGAGCACGTCGCCGCCCAGATCTTCGGTCACCAGCTCGTGCTGCAACAGCTCCTGACGAACCCGCTCGGGGTTGGCGTCGGGCTTATCGATCTTGTTGATCGCAACGATGATCGGCACACCGGCGGCCTTGGCATGGCGGATCGCTTCGACCGTCTGCGGCATGATGCCGTCATCGGCGGCAACCACCAGGACCACGATATCGGTGACCTTGGCACCACGGGCACGCATCGCGGTGAACGCTTCGTGGCCGGGGGTGTCGATGAAGGTGATCCGGCCACCGCCGCTCATCATCACCTGATAGGCGCCGATATGCTGGGTGATGCCACCGGCTTCGCCCGACACCACGTCGGTTTCGCGCAGGGCGTCCAGCAGCGAGGTCTTGCCGTGATCGACGTGACCCATGATGGTGACGACGGGAGCGCGGGCTTCCAGCACTTCCTCTTCGTCGGCCTCGCCACCCAGGCCGAGCAGAACGTCGGCTTCGGAGACGCGGCGGGAATTGTGACCGAACTCGGTCACCACCAGTTCGGCGGTGTCGGCGTCGATCGCCTGATTGATGCTGGCCATCACGCCCATCCGCATCAACGCCTTGATGACGTCGGAGCCGCGGGCGGCCATACGGTTGGCCAGTTCCTGAACGGTGATCGATTCGGGAATGATGACGTCGCGGATCACCTTCTCGGCACCGGTCTGCTGGTGCTTGAGGCGCTCGCGCTCGCGGGCCCGCTTGACGGCGGCGAGCGAACGGCCGCGCTCGGAGCGGTCATCGTCGGTCAGCGCGTCGGTGATGGTGAGCTTGCCAGTGCGGCGACGCGGCTCGTTGCGCTTAACCGGGGCGGGCTTGTGGGCGGCGGCGCGCTTCTTGGCGCGGGCCTCTTCCTCTTCCTCTTCCTCGGTGCGCGGACGAGCGGCGGCGTCCCCGGCGGGGGCGGCAGCAGCCGGAGCAGCAGCGGCGGTAGCCGGAGCAGCGGCAGCAACCGCCGGAGCGGGAGCGGCGACCGGAGCAGCGGCTTCGACCGGAGCGACGGGTTCGGGCTCGGCGGCAACCGGCTCGGGCTGGGCGGCCAGCGCCTCGGCCTCGGCGATGCGGCGGGCAGCCTCTTCCTCTTCGGCACGGCGACGAGCGGCTTCTTCCTCGGCGAGACGGAGGACTTCCTCTTCCTCGGCACGACGGCGAGCGTCCTCGGCGGCACGCTGGGCTTCCTGCAACGCCTTGGCGCGCGCCTGCTTCTCATGATTGGTGAGATCATGGGCATTGACGGCGCGGGCGGCGGCTTCGACCTTGGCCACTGCGGCGGCGAGATCGGCCTCTGCGGCGGAGTGAACCCCGTCCTTGACCTCATGCATGGCACCGCCGACGCTGCTGAAGGTCCGCTTCTTGCGCACCTCAACGGTCACCGTCTTGGAACGGCCATGCGAGAAGCTCTGCCGGACCTGACCGGTCTCGACGGTCTTCTTGAGCTCCAGCTTGCCCGGCTGGGGCAGCTTCAGCGGGGCTTTACGGTCTTGATCCTTGGAATCGCTCATGTATGACTTCGTCTCTCTCGCGGCCTGAATGGCGGCCGGATTGCCACCGGTAATCCGATTTCGGTCAACCTCACCGGACAAGCCGGTTTTCCCCCTTCGTCCCGTCAGACCTTGCGGCCCGCCGGTTCCTCCCCCCTAGTCGCCCTGGCGAAAACCCGCCAACAAAGCCGACTCCCCAACAAGACGGCTAGCCAGTTTTCCCGGCGACAAACACACATGCACGGCCGTATCGCGGCCGAAAACGGATCCCAACTCGGTTCCGTCGAACAGTTCGATCACCGGGATAGTCCCGGCTCCGCCATGCCCCGCCGCCAATGCCCGGACTTTTTCGCGTCCATCGCGGGAAGCATCGCGAGCGGCTAGAATTAGAGCGGCGCGTCCGGAACGAACCTCGGCGCACACCTTCTCGAAACCACAGACCGCCCGTCCAGCGCGACGAGCCAGTCCCAAGCCGTCGAGACAGCGGCGCACCAGCATCGTCTCGATCCGACCCGCCAGATCGTCCGGTACGGTGACCGGGCGGCGGGCGGCGCGGGAGAAGAAGCGCTTGGCCACGGCCGTATTTACCACATCCCGGCCTGCGCTCAACCAGATTCCCCGCCCAGGTAGACGATGGTTAGGGTCGGGAACCACCGAATCGTCAGGCGCGATGACGAAACGCAGCAGTTCGGCCTTGGGCCGGACCGTGCCGGTGACGATGCAGCGGCGGTTCGGTCCGGTCTCCTCGTCCTCGTCGCCCGGCGGGTCGAATTCCGCCTCGGGGTCCGGCATCATCAATCCTTTCCGGGCCGTCAGCCCTCGGCCCCGTCCTCGAACCAGTGAGCGCGGGCAGCCATGATGACGGCGTTGGCCTGATCCTCGTTCATCACGTCCTTGCCGACGATGTCGATCAGTTCGTCACTGGCCAGATCGCCGAGATCGTCCAGGGTCTTGACCCCGCGATTGCCCAGCTTGACCAGCAGCGCCGGGGTCAGCCCCTCGATCGCGGCAACCTCGTCGACGACACCGATATCCCGGCGCATCTGAGTATAACGCTCGTCCTGCTCGGACAGGAACACACGACCGCGATTCTGAAGCTCTTCGGCGACGCCTTCGTCAAAGCCTTCGATGCTGGCCAGATCCTCCAGCGGCACATAGGCCACTTCCTCGACCGAAGAGAACCCTTCGGTGACGAGCAGGTGGGCAATGACGTCATCGACGTCGAGCGCCTGGATGAACATGTTGGAGCGCGAGCGGAACTCCTCGGTGCGCCGCTCGGACTCCTCGGCCTCGGTCATGATGTCGATGTTCCACTGGGTCAACTGGCTGGCCAGACGGACATTCTGGCCACGCCGGCCGATCGCCAGCGACAATTGATCGTCGGGAACGACGACTTCGATGCGACCCGCCTCTTCGTCGAGAACCACCTTGGTCACCTCGGCCGGAGCCAGGGCATTGACCACGAAGGTAGCGACGTCGGGCGACCACTGGATGATATCGATCTTCTCGCCCTGAAGCTCGGCGACCACCGCCTGGACGCGCGAACCGCGCATACCGACGCAGGCGCCGACCGGGTCGATCGAGGAATCGTGGCTGAGCACGGCAATCTTGGCACGCGAACCGGGATCGCGGGCGACCGCCTTGATCTCGATGATGCCGTCATAGATTTCCGGCACTTCCTGAGCGAACAGCTTCGCCATGAACATCGGATGGGTGCGCGACAGGAAAATCTGCGGCCCCCGGGGCTCCTGACGAACGTCGAAGATGTAGGCGCGGACGCGATCGCCGGTGCGGAAGGTCTCGCGCGGGATCAGTTCGTCGCGGCGCAGCAGCCCTTCGGCGCGGCCCAGATCGACGATGACGTTACCGAACTCGACCCGCTTGACCAGACCATTCGAGATCTCGCCGACGCGGTCCTTGTATTCGTTGAACTGGCGCTGACGCTCGGCGTCACGCACCTTCTGGACGATCACCTGCTTGGCGGTCTGGGCGGCGATGCGGCCGAAATCGATCGGCGGCAGCGGATCAATCAGGAAGTCGCCAACCACCGCGCCCGGCTTCTTGCGCAGCGCCTGGGTCAGGGTGAACTGGGTCGCTTCGTTCTCGACGGTCTCGACCACTTCGATATAGCGGGCAAGCTGGATTTCGCCGGTCTTGCGATCGATGTGGGCACGGATGTCGTGCTCATGGCCGTATTTCGAGCGACCGGCCTTTTGAATGGCCTGCTCCATGGCCTCAAGGACCTCGTCACGGTCGATGCCCTTGTCGCGAGCGACGGCGTCGGCGACCTGAAGCAATTCGGGGCGGGGGAGTGCGGCGATTCGTTCCATCTTAATCGTCTGTCCTCAAACCTTCCTGGTCCTTGATGGTCGCTCGGATCAGCTCGTCTGTCAGCACCAGCTTGGCGCCCCGGACATCGGCGAGCGGGATGGCGACCTCGCCGGTCTCGACCACCAGACGAACAGACTCGCCCGTCTCGTCAAGACCAACCAGCCGACCACGGAACCGCTTGCGGCCCTCGATCGGCTGTGCCGATTCCAGCTTCGCTTCGAAGCCGGCCCACTGCACGAAATCCTTGGCTCTGGTCAGCGGCCGATCGACGCCCGGGGAGCTGACCTCAAGGGTATAGGCCCCCGAGATCGGGTCCTCGACGTCGAGAAGTGCCGAGAGCGACCGGCTGATGCCGACGCAATCCTCGACCCCCATCGCCGCGCCATCCTTGCGGTCGGCCATGATCTGGAGAGTCAGGCGCTGATTGCCCTGCAACTGGACCCGAACCAGATCGTAACCCATGGCATCCAGGGAAGGACCGATCAGGGCCTCTAAACGGCTTTGAAGATCCATGATGACCCGATGCCTTGCGACCAACGACCTAAAAAACAAAAAGTGGGCCGCCGGCCCACTCTCACCATCCTGTCACCAGGCATGTAAGACTGTGTCTGAAACGTACTATAACCATTTCCGCGTCCGAGGCAAGTCTGATATCCCCCACCGCGATCAGCCCCAGATTCCCCCTACCTGCGCTTGGGATTGCCACGCTATAACGACGCCCAAATCAAGCGACGGAGCGGACGATGTCTGAAACGCAAGGCCATTCGGGACTGACGACCGTCTTTGTCGCCACCGCTTTCCTAACCCCGGTGATCGCGGCAACCGCGCCTAAGGGGGTGGCCCCGCTGTTCGTTCTGTTCGCCCTGACCGCGATCGGCCTGTTCCGCCGCGCCACCGGAGCGTGGCCCCGACCCGACCGCCCCATTGCCGCGATCCTGGCCGCGCTGATCCTGTTCGGCGCGGCCAGCCTGAACTGGACCGCCGGACTTCCCGCCGATGCCGTGACCTGGATCGTTCAGACCGCCCCGGTGTTCGGACTGGGCGTTCTGCTGCTGCCCACCGCACAGCGGATCAAGGCTCCCGGCCGCCGCCGGATCGGGCTGGCCCTGCTGGCCGGATGTCTGCTCGCCCTTGTCCTTTATATTCTCGAGCGCGTAGGGCTCAACCGCCAGATCCAACCCGGCCTGGTCGCCGCCGCCCTGCTGCTGTGGCCGGTGCTGGCCGTCGTCCCCCGCCCCCGCCTGATCGGGCTCGGCCTGATCCTGGCGGTGCTGGTAACCTCGGTGAAGTTCGGCAGTCTGGCGGCGGTCGTCGCGGTGCTGTTCGGTGGCGCGGTTGCCGTGCTGGCCCGTCTCGCCCCCCGAGCCACCCCCGCGATTCTGGGCTCGGTGTTCGTCGCCTGGGCTCTGATCGCCCCCGTCGCCGCCACCCACATCCCCGATCCCGAGACCGCCGCCCGCAATGTTCCGATGATCGCCAATTCGACGCTGCACCGGCTGGCGATCTATCACGGCGTCGGCGATCTGATCGTTCAGACTCCGATCCTCGGCCACGGCGCCAATTCCGCCCGAGGCATCCCCGAAGGACAGAACCGAATCGATTTTGAGTTCATGGTCGGCGAAAAACCCTACGCAGCCCACACCGAACTGATCCCGCTGCACCCGCATAACGCCGTGCTTCAGGTCTGGCTGGAACTTGGGCTGGTCGGGATTCTGCTGACCTGCGCCCTGATTGTCCTGGTTCTGCGCGCGATCGTCAGAGCCACCGAGGGAACCGGTCGAGTAGTGGCACTGGCGTCCTTCGCCGCCGTGTTCGCGGTGCTGAATGTCAGTTTCGGCGCGTGGCAAAGCTGGTGGCTGTGCCTGATGCTGATCCTCGCCACCTTGGGCCAAGCGACCCTGGCCCGGCCACAGCCACCCCAGGGCTTGGGTCCGTCCGCGACTTCATGTTAAGAAGCAGGCGTTCTAGCCACCGCAGGTTCGCCATGTCCGGTCGAGGAAATATCCGCCGCGTCCTCCCCAACCGCGTGTGGTTGCAGGAGAGCGGGCGATGAAGCTGCACCGCCTGACCGATCCGTTGACCAACCTGGAACGGCGGCTGACCCGCCGCGCCTCCCCGGCGTCGGGGGTGCTGCTGATTTCGGCGGGCGGACTGGGCGACACCGTGCTGTTCGCGCTGGTGGCCGAGCGTTTTGCGGCACTGGCCCAGCCGGGTGAGACGGTGACCGTGCTGCTGCGCGGCAACGCCGCCGAGATGGCCTTTCTGTTGCCGCCCTCGTTCGAGGTCCTGCCGGTCGATTTCACCGCCCTGCGCCATCCGGCCCGGCGGCGGACGATTCTGGCCGACCTCTACCGCCGTCATTTCCGGCTGGTGATCTCGACCGATTTCCAGCGCCACCCCGATCTCGACGAAGCGTTGGCTTTCGCCTGCGCAGCGCCCGAGCGGGCCGCGATGGTTCCCCGCCCCTGGGCCAAGTACCAGAAGCGACTGAACGCCAATTCCAGACGCTGGGGCCGTCTGATCGAGACCGGACCGGAAAAGCTCGACAACAAGCTGCTGCGTTGGGCCTTGTTCGCCGATGCCCTGACCGGGCAAAGCCTGCCCGCGCCCCGCGTCACCCTGCCGCCCGAGCGTCTGGCCGGACTGGCCCCGCCCGACCCGGCCACCGCCCAGACTCCCACTCTGGTGATCCAGCCCTTCTCGGCGGTGCGCGGCAAGCAAAGCCCGCCCGATTTGTTCGCCCGCATCATCCAAAGCCTGCCCCCGGAATGGCGGGTGCGGATTTCCGGCCATCCGTCGGACTTTGACCGCTGCCCCGAATACCGCCCGCTGCTCGATCTGCCGGGAGTCAGGTTCGAGCCGGTCTCGTTCGCCCAACTGGTCGGAGTACTGCGGGCGGCGCGATTGGTGGTCTCGGTCGATACCGGCTGCATGCATCTCGCCGCCGCGCTGGGGGTGCCGACCTTGTGTCTGGCCAGCGCCGCCTATGTCGGCGGCAACATCCCCTATGTCGAGGCGCTGGGGCCGACCTCGGTACGGTTCATCTGGACCCCGATGGCCTGTCAGGGCTGTCTGGGCGATTGTCGCCGCCCCGCCGTCGAGTCAATGTATCCTTGTGTCGCCGCCCTTTCTGCCGACGCTGTGTTGCAGGCGGTCGCCGACATGACGGAGATCCCGCGATGAAGCTTGCTCCGCTGCTCGACCCGCTGCTGGGGCTCCTGCTGCGCCGCAGACAGCGCCGCCGCCGGGCCGAGGGCGTGTTGCTGGTCAGCTCGCGCGGACCGGCCGAGATGGTGTTCCTCTCGGCGGTGCTGGCCCGCTTCATGCGGCTGGGACGGCTGGGGGAAAACGTCACCTTGCTGTGTCGGCCCGACGCCGCCGGGATGGCCTTTCTGTTTCCCCGGCTGCTGCGGCTGCGCCGGATCGAGTTCGAGCGGCTGGACGAGATCGGCTATCGCTGGAAGAGCTTCGCCGATCTCCACGCCCAGCATTACCGGCTGATCGTCTCGCTCGATTACATCCGGGTCCATGACCGCGACGAGGCGTTGATCGTCGCCGCCGACCCGGCCGAGACCGCCGGGATGATGCCGCCGCAATTGAAGCGCAATTTCGAGCAGCGCCGCGACGACAGTGAAAAGGTGTTCGACATCCTGTTCGAGTCCGGCCCGGTGCGCCAAGACAAGATCGTCCGCTGGTCGAAATTCGCCGACGCGATCCTGGACGACCGCCAGCCGCCCGAACTGGCCCTGCTGCCCGATGGGCAGTTGCCGCCCGCCGAACGGATGACCGACACCATCGTGTTCTTCCCCTTTTCCGGGGTGCGACAACGGATGCTGCCCGCCGATAGCTGGCGGCGGCTGGCCGAGGTGATCCCGTCGCACTGGCGCATTCTGGTCGCCGGGCATCGCAGCGATTTCGACCATCATCCGGCGATCATGAGCCTGCTGGCCCGTCCCAATGTCGCGATCGAGACCGGCGGGTTCGACCGGCTGGCCTCGGTGCTGATGGGGGCGCGGATGGCGATCGGGGTCGATACCGCCGGGCTGCATCTCGCGGTGCTGCTCGGTACGCCGACCCTGTGCCTGGCCAGTGCCGCCTTTGTCGGCGCCGGGGTGCCCTATGACGAGCGGGTCGCCCCGGAAAATGTTCGTTTCATCCACGTCCCGATGCCCTGTCAGGGCTGCCTGGGCCGCTGCAAATTCCCTCTGATCGACGGCATGTATCCGTGTGTCGCCGATCTCGATATCGAGCCGGTGATCGCCACCATCGGCGAGACCGTGACGCGCGGAGCGATCTGATCCCATGGGCTGGTTTTCGAGTGTGTTTCCGCGCGGGATGCGCCGCCGCTGGTGGCTGTTTCGTCCGATTGATGCCCTGGTGGCGCTGTGGCCGAGCCGGTCGCCCCGGCATGGGCTGCTGGTGGTGCGGATGGACGGAATCGGCGACATGGTGATGGCGCGGGCCGCGCTGGAGCATTACCCCGCCGCGTTTGGCGTCGACCGAACCGAGATCACCCTGCTCGGCTGCCATTCCTGGCGCGGGCTGGCGGCCGAAATGTTCCCCGGCATCCGCGTCGTCACCATCGACGAGCACGCTTTCGAGAAGAAGTGGTTGTACCGCCTGAAAATCGCGCTGTGGGTCCGCCGCCAGGGCTTCGCGATCGCCGTCTGTGACATGTTCATGCGCAAGACCCTGACCGCCGATTCCCTGGTCTGGGCCAGCCGCGCGCCCAGCCGGATCGTCGCCCAGCCCTTCATTACCGACCGCACCCGCGCCGAATATGGCTGGTATCTCGCCCACGCCACCCGGGTCATCGACACCGGCCCCTATCCAACGCATGAGGGAGTGCGCCACTTCGCCTTCCTCGATGCGGTCACCGGGCGGCACCACCCGCCCGAGACAATCCGCACCCCCTGGCGCGAGAAGCTCCCTGCCCTGGCCAGCGACGCCACCGCAGCACCCTATGTCGTGATCAATTTCGGCTCGAACGAACCGGGGCGGCGCTGGCCGTTCGAGTCATTTCTTGCCGTCGCCCGCCGCTGTCTCGAGGCCGGTCTGCGCGTCGTCTTCGTCGGAGCGGGACAGGAAGCCTTTGCCAAGCCCGCGATTGCCGCCCTGGCCCATCCCGGCGCGATCGACACGATCGGCACCCTGTCTCTGTCCGATTTGATCGACGTGATGAAGCACGCGGCCTGCGTCGTCAGCAACGATACCGGCCCCGGCCATCTGGCCCTGGGCGTCGGCGCGCCGACGGTGCTGTTGATCGGCGGCGGCCATTTCGGTTGCTTCGTTCCCTATCCCGAGGCGGTGCGGCCCGATGGCGCTGCGTTCCTGTCGGTCGAGATGGAGTGTTATCACTGCCTGTGGCGCTGTCCCAAGCGGGCGACGCCGGACGACGCCTTCCCCTGCGTCGCCGCGATCGCCCCCGAGACGGTGTGGCAGGCGGTGCAAGAGCGGACAAAACGAGTTTAGGAGAGTGCGGAGACCCTCCGCTTCGCGGCAGGGTTACCACCCTGACCCGTTCGGAGGCAAAAGCCCCCGAACCCCCCGTTTTTATATCGATGATTTAAAAATGAAGGGTTCGGGAA